>NZ_PIZH01000343.1 GCF_002835825.1 Methanoregula sp.
ACGATGCCATATCCTCTGCCCGTGCTCGATGCGATTCCTGCGGGGGAAGGGATACGGTGGGTGACATGATTGTGCTCACAAATCATTTCTCTGAATTATTTTTGGTATTTCATCGTTCAATGAATTATGTCAGGGTATGATATTTCATCCATTATTCCATTTATTCTTTTCATTTTCCCTTTGATAAAAAAGAAAAAATAATCCGGCCGAATCCGTGGCTTCATTTAAAAATATCTTTGCAGAATGCTGGTAAAAATTCCTCTTTTACGTCGGATGGAAATGAATCGTGCAGTCATAGAACCCCTCAAACCCGTGCCAGCGCATCCCATTCGCCTGCCCGTTTCCTGCCAAAATCCCAGAAATTGACAGGATTTTTCTCAAAAGTTTTAAATCTACCATTAATACACTGTCAGTGAAGAAATTTTACGGCAAACGTATTAATATCATGACAAAACGCTAATCAGAAGTTTTATCAGAGCGTGAAATAATAGGATTGGATATATTTCCGGGAGATATGCCTTTATGAAACGCAATCGCGATTTACTTACCCTTGTCCTTGTTGCCCTGTTCTGCTGTGCCCTGGTGCCGGCAGCCTCGGCATTCACTGCGACATCGACATTAGCTGACGGAACGGCCATCCCACCAGGCACCGTTATCACCGTCAGCATCACGGGCCTTTCCAACACAAACCAATTAGGATACAGGATTACTTCGGACAATCTTGACGTAACTGACAATACAGTGAGACTGAATTCGGTTGATGTGCCTTTTGATTTCTCCAATGGTGATGTTGAAACAACATTAACAACAACCAAGGGAATCACCGGTACTACCACGCTCGTTGTGCGCCGTCCGGATGGATCTGAAATAATCAGAGAATCGAATAATCCAATCACGCTAAACGCTAACATCAAGAAAGGAACATATGATGTTTCCATAAGCGGGACACGATCCGGTGGCCAGGTTGGCATTAATTATGCCGTAGTTGGTAAGGTTACCAACGTAAATCCTGCGAATACCTACGACCTGACGTTTACCGTCACGGGTGTTAACTCAGGATCTATTACAATTACGGTGACAGAGGGGTCTGACACCCGTTTTGCGAGAACGTATACGATAACTCCACCCCCCCCACCGCCCAGTCCGCCCAGTGATAGTGAAGGATATGGCGGTTCAGCTCCGGAAGCCCCCGCAGCACCCGCTGCTCCGGCCGCACCGGCCCAGTTAGCCCCGATGCAGGGAACAACGACCACAACGGCGACCATCACCCACAACCAGGAGGGCCAGGTGCTTGCGGATTACACCATTGAAACTGATCCGTCAGCAGGATTCGCCTCCCAGGTAGATATCCAGGCCGGTACAACCGCGGTCATGGGACCCGGAACCCTGAACCCCGGCCAACCCGTGGGAGAGATCACCGTAACGCCCCTTGACCCTGCAACAGTTACCATCGACACGGCAACGACCGGAACCTTCTCGTTCTCCGGCCTGGCCATTGAATGCGGACCCACGGGTGCGCAGTTCTCCGGCTCTCCAGTCACCGTATCCTTTACCATGACCGCAGACCAGTGGGCAGAGGCCCTTGCCGCAGTCAACGGCAACACTGCTGCGATGACCATCCAGACCTTCGACCCGGTAGCCAATGCATGGGTTGAGGTGCCAACGGTTGTCGACCCGGTGACCCGCACGGTCAGCGCCCAGGTCTCGCACTTCAGCACGTATGCCGTGTTCTATAAAAAGGAAGGCGCAGCTGGCGTCAAGACCATCGGGGAACTCGCCCAGGTTACTCCGCTCCAGCCCCGGGTGACAACCGCAGCGACTCCGGCACCGACCCAGATGGCACCCGTTGCAACCCCGACCCAGCAGGGCGGGATCTTTGACGGGATCTTCAACTGGTTCAATTCACTGTTCGGGAAAAAGTGAGTTCTCTTAATAAACACCTTTTTGAATAATTTTTTTACCGAGATTCCTCAATGAAGACCCCCTACCGCAATCGGAATTTGTGGTTCTCAAGGGAAAAACCTGCCTTGTGTGTAACCGCCAAACCTCTGGCATGATGGTTCCTATCTGGTGCCGCATCTCATCGAACCGTTTGCCGGGCAAGCGGCAGATCTGTCAATCGCTTTGGAATGGCCGGTATCTCCTATCGGGCAATTGAAAAAAAAGGGTGTTCGTTATGGTTTTTGGTGATAAAAAAAACAGCAAAAAAACTCTCACGCCTTCTTCGACAGGTACATGTGCCAGCGCTTCCACGCGCCTTCGTGCCTCACCATGCATAGCCCCACTGTAGTCCGCCGCGTACAACTCTTCCATATCTCTTGTCCGTCCGA
>NZ_PIZH01000344.1 GCF_002835825.1 Methanoregula sp.
ATTCTATATAAAAATATAATGAATCGTCTTTTTTTCAGGAGACTTGAGATCAAAGCTCTGACCGCAGGTTTTTCCACACTGCTACAATGGGGAAAGACCCCGTCCCCGAAAACGGTAATATGGGAATGCACTCGGGACTGAACAATGGAATGCATTCACTGCGGTGCGCCCGGCCACGAGGGTTATGGAGAGGTATTGTCAACCCGTGAGATTATGGTGATTGTTGAAGATCTTGCAGCGTTGGGGGTGAAGCGGTTCCTTGCCACCGGGGGAGAACCTCTCGTGCGACCAGATATGCTGGATGTGTTGCAGATAGCAAACGACTGCGGTAGGGAGACAGGTTTTTCCACAAACGGGCTGGCTGGATCGGCGGAGAACATAGGAAGGATCGTCAGGGTTGCAGACTCGATACAGGTCAGCGTGGACGGGACAGCAAAGACTCATGATGAGATACGAAAGACACCCGGTGCATTCTCCGGTGCAATACACGCATTGAGACTTCTCAAAGACCACGGCTGCCGCCAGTCCTGTATGACTACCATTGTGTCGCCCCTGAATCTCTACGAGATCGGGGATCTTTACCGGATCGCAAAAGAGAGCGCGGATCTCTGGAGGGTCGGGGCGGTGATGCCGGTCGGAAGGGCTGCAGGGAATGCTGCACTCTTCTTATCAGACGGGCAGTTGCGATCACTTCTTGATTTTCTCGCCGGTAAGATGGGCGACGGATTCCCGGTTCTTGTCGGAGAGAACCTTGGCTGGCTGGGACCAGATTACGACAGGAAGATCCACCGTCAGGACTTCTTCTTCTGCGGAGCCGGGACCATCTCGTGCTGTATCGGAGCTGACGGCCGGGTCCGGGGCTGTCCTGAATTGCCGGCAGAAGAAGAATATATTGCCGGAGACTTAAGAAAGGAGACGTTTACGGGGATCTGGGAACGGGGACAGTTTTCCTGCCGTAACAATGGTTTTCCCCCCATCTCCATGGAATGCCGGAAGTGTACGGAACTGGATCTCTGCAGGGGAGGGTGCCAGGTGATGCGGCTGGGAGATATGCACTGTACAAAGAAACGGGTGGAAAATACCGGGTCATGACGAGCACAGGGAAAACAGTTTTAGGTCATACGAAGTTTGCAAATCCGGGCCATTTGATTTGACTTTTGACTGTCGCGGGTATTATCTACAGAAACGGCGGGATATTATCATGAGGGAACGCGGATTCATGATCACGCAGGTGCATTTCATTCTGACGTATATGTGCACACTTGAGTGCGAGCACTGTTTTGTCTGCGGCAGTCCTGCAGCGGAGGGGACGTTTACTCCGGGCCAGATTGCCAGAGTCCTCGATCAGGCCATGCAGATTGGAACTGTTGATACCGTATATTTTGAGGGTGGCGAACCGTTCCTCTTCTACCCTGTCCTGCTCGAAGGGATCCGGATGGCGCGGGATCGGGGGTTGTCCGTGGGTATCGTGTCAAACGGCTACTTCGCCACATCGGACGAGAACGCCCGGTGTTTCCTTGGACCGATCAAAGAACTGGGAATCACCGATTTCAGTGTCAGCGATGATATCTTCCATTACGAGAACCGGCAGGAGAATGCAGCCCGGCGCGCAACAGAGACTGCACAAAAGATGGGGCTTCCCACGCTGGTTCTGGCATTGGATCCCGGCGGATCGGGGCCTGATGCCATTGCGGACGTACGTGAGGGGAAGAAAGGCGTGATCATGGAGGGGGGCATCATGTTCCGGGGCCGGGCCGCAGCGAAGTTAAGCGGGAACGCGAATCTTCACGACTGGCACCAGTTCACGTCCTGCCCCTACGAGGATCTCGTGAACCCCACACGATTGCATGTGGATGCATACGGCAATCTCCAGATCTGCCAGGGGATCTGCATGGGAAACGTGTGGGAGAAGCCGCTCGATGCACTGGTCGGGGAGTATTCTCCAAAGGATCACCCGATTTGCGGGCCATTGGTTACAGGAGGTCCGGCACGACTTGCGGAAGTGCTTGGTTATACCCCACCGGCTGAAGGTGTTGCCGATGCGTGCCACCTCTGCTGGCTGGCGCGGAAGGCAAGCCGGGGGAAGTTCCCGGGCGTGCTTGAGCCGGCGCAGGTGTACTGCGATAAGTGATTCGTCACGCAGGTCGCGGACCTGCCGGTATCCAAGTGTTACGATACTATGACAAGAAGAGAGCATTCGCTCGTTAGTGATACGTTGTTAGAACAGTCGTGTAAGAAGGAAAGGTGATTGCAGCTTGGTATGGTTCCCGGGGACTCGCGTACCTCAGTACAGCATACTACGTGTGTCAGCTTAACTGCTGGGTT
>NZ_PIZH01000345.1 GCF_002835825.1 Methanoregula sp.
GTTTGTTACATGGGTGGAATGGTTGGTATCGTGGATGCTGGCGGTGTCTCAATCCAGCTTTACTATGCCCTGTACGCTCTCCAGCACCGCGGGCAGGAGAGCGCCGGGATCTCCACGTTTGATGGCACCAGTCTCCATAAATTCAAGGGGAATGGCCTGGTTGCCGATGTCTTTTCTCCCCCTGTTTTATCCGATCTGAAAGGTTCAAGCGGTATCGGCCATGTCCGTTATCCGACCACCGGTGCACGCCTTCCTGAGAATATCCAGCCGTTGAATTTCCAGTTCCAGGAACATTTCATCTCCATTGCCCACAACGGGAACCTGGTCAACACCTGCGAGCTCCGGGCCGAGTACGAGCAGGCCGGCCAGATGTTCACGACAACGACCGACACGGAGATCATTGCAAAGATCCTGATCGACGCCATCAGCAATTCGGGCTCGGTCGAGGATGCGGTCCGGTTCTGTATGAAGAAACTCACCGGGTCGTACGCGGTTGTGATCCTGATCGACGGCATCATCTTTGCGTTCCGCGACCCGCTCGGGATCAAGCCCCTCTGCATCGGGAAGACCGAGAACGGGTACATGGTGGCTTCTGAGAGCGTTGCCGTCGACGCCCTCTCCGCAAAGCTCGTGCGCGACGTGAAGCCCGGCGAGCTGATCCGGATCGAGACGGGCGGTATCAGCTGCACGCAGGTGGCGGTTGCCGGCCGGCGGGCGCACTGCATCTTCGAGTACGTGTACTTTGCCCGGGCCGATTCCGTTATCGATGGCGTGCTGGTCTACGATGTGAGGAGGAAGGTCGGCCATAAACTCCACGAAGAGGCCCCCGTCAAGGCGGACTCGGTCGGGGCCCTGCCCGATTCCGGGACAGCATACGCCATCGGGTACGCGGAAGAGTCGAAGATCCCGTATGTCGAGTCCTTAATGAAGAACCGGTACATGGGCCGCACGTTCATCATGCCCACGCAGAAAGAGCGGGAGAAGGCGGTCCGGATCAAGCTCAACCCCATCCCGGCGCACTTAAAAGACAAGTCCGTGGTGCTTGTGGACGACAGCATTGTCCGGGGCACGACCTCGAAGCGGATCATCACCATTGTGCGGGAGGCTGGTGCACGCGAGGTCCATGTGCGGATCGGCTCTCCTGCCATCAAGGCCCCCTGCTACCTGGGCGTAGACTTCCCGACAAGAGAGGAGCTCATCGCCCACGACCGTGACGAGGATGAGGTCAGGAAGAGCATCACGGCAACGACCCTGCACCACATCTCGCTTGACGCGCTGGTCGAGGCGATTGGTATCTCCAAAGACGACCTCTGCACCGGGTGTCTCACGAGCTGCTACCCGCTCCCGATCGATGGCGAGAAGGCAAAAACCTGCCAGGTCGATTTCACGGACAGCACCTTCCAGTCACGACTCGGCTCGTTTGAAGCATAATCCGTGCGATCCAGAGAAATCCAAATATTTTATATATCCGGCGATAACCTTTAAGGGACAATTCTGATCTCCGGTGATCCATGCCTCCTTCTTCCTCCCGTATCCTCATTGTCGAAGACGACTCCATCATCACGCACCTCCTTGCAACCATGCTCCAGAAGAAGGGTTATTCGGTGGCAGGAGTCGTCACTACCGGCGAAGAGGCCGTGATCAAATCGGCCGAGCTGGACCCCGACCTCATCATCATGGACGTGGGCCTTGCAGGCCGTATGGATGGCCTTGATGCAGCGCATTATATCTTCCAGCTCTTCTCGTATCCGATCCTGTTCGTTACCGGCTGTACCGATGAGGACCGGATCGGAAAAGCCAAGTTCTCCCAGCCGTACGGCGTCATCTTCAAGCCGTTCACCCCCATCGAGATCGCAACCAACGTGGAGCTTGCGATCTACAACCATAGCCAGCGGCCAAAGTCCGGGAGCCAGTATCCCGCAGGAGAACCCGGTAAGATCAAGGAGATGCTCGACGCAGTGATCCTGACCGACAAGCGGGGCCGGATCATCTATTTCAACCCGACGGCGCTCTGGTACGTGGACATCCCTGCAAAGGACATCTACCTGAAGCACTGGCGCGAGGTCATGATGTTTATCAATGACAAGACCGACGAGCAGCTCAAGGACCCGGTTGCCGAATGCGCCAACCACATGACCGGGGTAGTCCACGATTCCAACGCCGCGATGGTGACGACAACCTCCAAGCGCCGCAAGGTACGGATCAATGTCCGGCCGCTCCTGGACAACCGCGGGCAGTTCCTTGCCGTCATGGTCTCCATCCGCGAGAAGACCCCGAAACCCGGGATGCCCCAGTAACGGTGAGGTGACAGCAGGATGGAA
>NZ_PIZH01000346.1 GCF_002835825.1 Methanoregula sp.
CATTGCCTCACCCGACAATCTGGATATCCAGCGCCCCGGCATCCAAAAAGACCGGGCAGAGTTCGATCTCGACCTGGAACCGGGGGGAAAGGAGCCGGTACAGAAAGCGCCACTGGGGTGTCATTGCATCAGCGCTTTGGGCTTGTTCCTGTGCGAGCTCCAGGTCAGCAAACGTTGCGCGGGAAAGGGGCCGGAGAAACGGGATCCTCCAGGTACGGACTCTTCCGTCCTCACCGCTGGTTATAATACAGTCCTTTTCCGGGATAATGACAATCCCGGTCACTGCCCCGGCATGGGCGGGGAGTGCCCGGATCAGGGTGCGGTCATGCAGGGAATAGAATGCCAGCGTCCCTTCAGTATACCCGGCTGCAAGGGAAAGACCGTCACTCGTAAAGGAGATCGCTGTGGGGATTCCCGGAACCTGTAGGATGTCATATGCGCGTGCCCCGTCGGGCAGGCGATACAGCCGTATCACAGGATCTGCCCCGGCCGCTGCGAGAAGCGTGCCATCCGGGGAGATGGCACAGCAGGATACTTCTTTTGCAGCATCGCGAAGAACCAGCGATTCTGTGGTATCATTGCTATGCCAGATGCGGACGGTAGTATCATTGCTTCCGGTGACGATCAGTTCTCCCGATGGAGAGACCGCACAGCAGGTTACCGTGCTGGTATGGCCTTTGCGTATTCCATTTGCCGTCCCTGATGGGACGTCCCAGAGCCGGACCCGGCCATCCCACCCACCGGTGATGAGGGTCTTCCCGTCTGGCAGGAAGGCAAGGCACCGCACGGTGGTTTTCAGCCCGATGCAGGATGCAAGGAGACTTCCTGTCCTGATATCCCAGAACCGAAGACCGGGTTCTTTTCCGGCACAGGCAAGAATTGTGCCATAGGGACTTGCTGCGATTGCACGAACCGAGGCTGTATAGAGATCGATACTCCTTCCATCAGTGCCGTTGTCAGGGAAGAGCAGTCGGACAGTGCCGTCTGCGGCTCCGGCAATGATACCGGCATCTTTCCCTGCAAAGGCAAGGGAGGTAACGGCCCCGGCAGGGCGCCGGAGCGTACGCAGGAGCTCCCCTTCCGGAACTGTCCTTAGCGTAACGGTCCCATCCCAGCCTGCAAGGGCAAGGAATTTTCCGTCCGGAGACAGGGAACAGGAACTCACCGGGCGGCGGTACGCACGGTTTTCCTTTGTCTTTGTGCCATCGGGAAGATGGAAACAGAACACTGTACCGTCATTGCAGCCTGCAATGAGGTATCTCCCGTCCTGCGTGATGACGCAGCAGGAGGGTACCCGGTTGTAAAGCGGGATTACAGCGGACGGAGTATCCCTACAATACCAGATGCGGAGCACATTTGTATCGCCGCCAACAACAACCGTATGGCAGTCCGCGGAAAACGCAGAGCAGGAGACCGTGCCGCTATGGCCGGCATATTCTCGAACCGGGCTCCCGTTCTCACCTGACAGGCTGACCGGAAGAGCATGACCGCGGATCACGAGGATGTCGCCCGTTTCTTCAAAAAAGGCAAGCTCCCGGACCGGGTCTCCTGATCCCGGGGTGATCCAGAACACGGCCCCGGTCAGTGCATCAAGGCAACAGACCGTTCCGTCAGCATGGCCGGTTGCCAGGAATTTTCCACCTTGTGCCCGGGCCAGGGCAGTTATGGGAGAGGTGTGGCAGCGCACAGAAGAGCGGACAGCCCCGGTTTGGCACGCGATGCAAAAGAGGTATCCGGCGTTGTCCCCGACCAGCACTTCCTCTCCAGTTGCTGAAAGGATTGCACAGGAGACCGGATGATCCGGATCGCAAAAAGACCAGACGGGCTCACCGGAACAGGTGACCGCATGCAGTGTGCCTTTGTCCCCTCCGGCAATCAGGAGGGTATTGTCGGGCGTGAAAACGAGGGAATGCGGGGATCCAATACCAGGATTACAGGACGCCAGGAGACGGGCAGAAGCAACCTGCCAGAGGGTAATCGTGCCATCGGAGGACCCTGCGGCAAGGAGGGTGCCCTCCGGTGAAAAAGAGAGGCGCAGCACCTGGCCTTCCTGTACCCCGCAGGAGAGGAGCGGTTTTTCCGGCAGGGGGCCATTCCAGGATTCCGGCAGGTCAGCGATGAGTTCCTCAAAGACCTGCCGTGCATCACCATCCGGATGCCAGCCTGCCGTGTTCAGGACCTCAATTGCTGCACGGGAGATGGCCGGGGGTGCCATCCTGGCGAGTCTCCAGAGAAGGTCCCAGGACGTTTCGCTGGCGAGCTCTTTCATGATAATCTCCCACTCCGCGAACGACCAACCCTGGGC
>NZ_PIZH01000347.1 GCF_002835825.1 Methanoregula sp.
GGGCAGTACAGCGACAACGCCATCGAACCCGTCCAGGATCGTTCCCACAACTTCGTCGACTTTTTCGATCGCCTTCACCTTCTCACCGACACTCCCCAAATGCCCCGCCTCGTCCGGTGCCTCGATGTGGATATAGACAAAGTCAAGCCGCCGGATCGCGTCCAGCGCGTACCGTGCCTTTGCTGCATAATCGGTATCGAGATACCCGGTTGCGCCCGGCACCGTGATAACCTCCATGCCGGCGCACCGGCCGATGCCATTGAGAAGGTCGACTGCCGAAATGATGCCGCCCTTCTTTCCGTATTTCTTCTCGAACAGGGGGAAGGCCGGTTTGTGCCCGCCGCTCCATGGCCAGATCTGGGTTGCCGGGCGTTTGCCTGCGGCACTCCGTGCCCGGTTCACCGGATGACCGGCAAACACTGCACGGCTCTTTTCTATGCACTGCAGGAGAAGCTCTGCGTCTTTCCCCTTCGGCAGATAGGGCCCGATGCCCTGCCCGACGATATCGTGCGGGGGCGTGGTTGTTGAGCCGTGCCCGTCATGGACGACAAGCAGGTTCCGGTAGCTGACACCGGCCCGGACCATGACCTCGGGGATCTCCGGCCCGAGTGCTGCGAAGAGGTCCTTTCCCTCGTTGCTGGAAATGTGGCCTGCCGAGAAATCCGCCATTGTCTCCTGTTCCACGGTCACGAGGTTGCACCGGTACGCGACATCGGCGGGTGCAAGGTCGATCCCCATGCTCAGGGCTTCGAGCGGGCCGCGGCCGGTATAGTACTTCTCCGGGGCATACCCGAGAACGGCCATGTTCGCGATATCGCTGCCGGCTTCGAACCCGTCGGGAATCGTATGGAGCATCCCGCAGGCACCCTCGCGGGCCATCCGGTCCATGTTCGGAGTCTTCGCATATTCAAGAGGCGTCTTTCCGCCGAGCTCGGCTATCGGCTCGTCGGCCATACCATCTCCCAGCACAACGATGTATTTCATGGGGATTCACCGGCCCGAAAGCAGATCGCGGACTGCGATGCGGACACTCTCGCGTGAGCCGGTCTGGGGCTTCCAGCGGAGGCCCTTGATCTTTTCGATGGATAACTGCATTTTCGGTACATCGCCGACCCAGCCTCGCTCACCACCGGTAAACCGGAAGGTTGTTCCGGGCAGGTGCATCTCTTCAGTCACGATCTCCGCGATGCTCTTCACATCGATCCAATCCTCGGAACCGATATTGAACGTATTGACGGTGCCGCGGGCCTTTCCGGTTGCATAGAGCATTGCTGCTATGCACTCGTGCACTTCGAGGTAGGACTTGGTCTGTTTCCCGTCTCCCAGGATCTCGAGCTCGCGGGGGTTCTCCTTCAGTTTATGGATAAAGTCCGTGATCACGCCATGGCCGCTCCGGGCCCCGATAATATTGGCAAACCGGAATACCCATGCCTTCATGCCAAACGAATGGCAGTATGCGGAGATCAACGACTCGCAGGCAAGCTTGCTTGCCCCGTAGACCGAGATCGGTTCAAGCGGGGTGTAATCCTCGGGTGTCGGGATAATTGTTGCATCGCCGTAAACAGTCGAGGTGGAGGTGAAGACCAGTTCCGGCACATCATGCATGCGCATTGCTTCGAGCACCCGGTATGTGGCCATGATATTGTTCTGCATGGTAGGATCGGGGTTGACGGCGCTCTGCCTCACATCGGGATCTGCTGCGAGGTGGAAGAGCCGGTCCGCTCCGTCGAGTTTTTCCTGCCAGCCATCACCAAGCAGGTCTTTTTTGACGAACCGGACTTTGTTATCGTCGATATGCCGGGCTATTGTCTCCCTCTTCCCGGCACAAAGGGAGTCGATTACGAGGACTTCGTTGCCCTGTGCACCGAGCGTGTCTACCAGATGCGAACCGATGAACCCGGCCCCGCCTGTCACCACAACAAACATCAATACCTAATATGTCATCCATGCTATAGGATTACTGCTATGTTCATCGGGATCGATCACGGCACAAGCGCCATGCGGTTCGCTGGAGAGGGAAGGGAATTCAAACTCTCGCGCGAGGCTGCAAAGGACTTTGTCATCGCCGACCTTGCCCGCATCTGCCCGCTTGACGAGATCGAAGGCATCGCGGTATGCTACTCGATGGGCGACAACTTCCCAAAGATCACGCGGATCGGCAAAGTTCAGAACCGGGGGCTGGTCAGCCGGGAAGGGGCGGGCAAGCACATCGGCGGCGGCACGCGGGTCTTTGACGGGGGGGCGGCAAGTGGCAGCCCTGCAATCGTCCGCCCCGGCATTCACCCCGGGTCTCCGCCCGAC
>NZ_PIZH01000348.1 GCF_002835825.1 Methanoregula sp.
GAAGAGGGCCCGCTCCGGTGCCTCGCTCCGGTCGCCGACACCGGCAATGGCCGGGAGGTGGCGGATCAGGGGTTCGACCTTCGGGTTGATCAGCCGTGCCACTTCTGTCCCAAGCATGCCTGCCGTAATACCGAAGTCGCCGCCAACATGGTACGGGTTGACATGGGCGACCAGGTACTTATCGATGGTTGCGTCCGGGTGGTGGTGGTCGATGACCACGAAGGGGATATCGTACACGCTCGCGATTTTGTACGAGGGTTCATCCTCTTCCGTGGAACCGTTATCGGTTAAGAGTACGAGCGGCATCTTCTGGCCGAACCGGACATGGTCCTTTAACGAAAAGTCAAGGTCACGGGTGATGTCCTCGATCTCGTAGAACGGGGCTTTCGACGGAGCCCGCTTGAAGAGGAAGTAGTCGGCGTCAAAGTCCCCGCCGGACTCGCGGATGAGCGAGACGACTGCCTGCTCGATCGCGACCGCGGAGCAGATGCCGTCAGCGTCGGCATGGTGCCGGAGGATGATTGGCTGTGAGGTGAAGACGGCTTTCCGGATGATCTTTGCAACCTTCTTCATCTCGGGACGGAGTTTTTCCAGGACCTCGCTCTTCACAAGGAGCGGGATATCTTCCGGCTCGGAGCGCTTGTCGAGTGCCTTCTCAATCCGGGCTTTCACCGCGTCAGAGTCATCCCCTTTGAGCGCGGAGATGAGATCCGCCTCAATCTGGAGCTGGTTGTTTCTCCGCATCACTTCCCCGATGACCTTGACGATGTCACCGAGTTCGATATCCGGGAACGCCCGAACCCCTGCCTCGATGAATGCGGCTGCATTCTGGGTCCCGGTCTCATCGACGATGGTGAAGATGGTCGGTCCGCTGGTCTGCTTGATCTGGGCGACTTCGCCTTCGATGGCAACGGTCTTTCCGATTTTGCCGGCAAGATCCGCAATCTGGACGGTTGTCGATTTCCGTTCGATGTTCTGCACCTGGTAGACCTGGATCTGGACCTCTTCAAGGTCGATGTTGCCATTAGGCCGGATCTGCCGGACCCGGACAAGGATGGAGTCCCTCTCCTTGTGCTCACCCTTCATGTTGCTCTTATGGACCAGGCCCTTGATCCGGTCGTTCAGCTGGACGAACATGCCGAAGTTGGCAAAGCCCTGGACCTTTCCCTGGTATACGTTCCCTTCCTCAATGTCGGCAAGGTCGCAGCCTGCGCCCATCCGGTACACGAGGACATCACCACTGGTATTAGACATGGTTCTCTCTCACCACACACGACGTACGGAAAAATGGTTGCGATTATGGTAGGGATCGTCAACGCTCCGCGAAATGGTTGATATAATATCAATGGGTGCCTGAAAGGTTAATTTACTTGTTATCCGGGTAAGGGGATATCTGCAAAAGGGATTTTTCCGGGAGGCGATTGCATCAATCCCGGAACGGGACCTCGATCATGTCCAGGTCATTGGGAACAACAATGGTGCCGGCGTACCTGCTGCGCGCCTCAATGACGTGGGTCTTTGCATCCGGGTACCGTGAGCTGGTGTGGATGAGGACGAGCGTGCCGGCGTTGAGCGCTGTTGCGGCCTCGCCGGCCTGGGCCGCGGTGGCATGGTAAAACTCCGCCGCCCGGGCGGCCTCGGCCTCATCGTAGGTTGCATCATGGATGAGCAGGTTGGCATTGGCGGCAACATCGAGAATGGTCTCATGGATGGCGCGGGTGTCCCCGGTATAGACGATCTTCCGGCCGGGTCTCTGCGGGCCCATGACCTGGTCTGGCCTGATTTCCGTGGTTGTCTCTCCGGCTTTTACGGTTACCGTCTCCCCCCGCTGGAGTTTCCCGAACAGCGGGCCCGAGGGTACGCCAAGGGCGATGGCCTGCTCGCGGTCGAACCGTCCCGGCCGCGGGTCCTCTTCGAGAATGTAGCCAAGCGTGGGCATGCCATGGGAAGCGGCGAATGCGGTGACGGTATATCCCTCAAAGCGCACCCATGAACCGGGAGCGAGCTCAACCGATTCCATCGGGAACTTCAGGTTGAAGCGGGCAACATGCCGGAGCGTCCTGACAAACTCGTGCACCCATTCCGGGCCATAGATGGTCAGGGGTTCGGTCCGGCCATTGAATGACATGGTCTGCACAAGGCCGAAGATGCCGAGGAAATGGTCGACATGCCAGTGGGTGACGAAGATGGCGTTGACGGTGAACCCGCATCGGGCCCGCATCATCTGCTGCTGGGCGCCCTCGCCGCAGTCGAAGAGGAGCGTATCGGAGCCCCGCCGCACCATGATGC
>NZ_PIZH01000349.1 GCF_002835825.1 Methanoregula sp.
TTCTGCTCGGAGATCTTTGCTGAGAGTTCCGCAAGGACCCCCGTGGGCATACCCAGGTCCATGCCGATATCCATGATATGGCGAACCCTCCCGCCACCCCCGGTAACGACCAGCATCTGGTTCTTCTTCGAGAGCCTCCCGATCTCTTCACAGAGGGGGAGCATCACTTCCCTGCCGTAATCGATCGCACCGTGCCCGCCGATCTTAATGATATTGATCTCCGGGGCAATGCGGATCTGTTCAGCATTGGATCGCTTTCTCCTCATCCCTTTCCGGACAAGGGTCTCACCCTGCAGCCCGCTTTTGAGTTCCAGTCGTTTTTTCATAGCAACCAATATACTACCCTATCACAATCGGAAAATTTAAGCCCATGTAAACCAGTTGGTATAACATTGCTGATACCGGGCATCCAGAGATCCCTGTGCAGATAACGGTAATCAGCTGGAGGAGACACTCATGAAGATCTATGTCCGTGAACGCCAGAAAGTCGGAGAGGGTGTCGAATCGCCCAAGTACCGGATCGTTGCGGTAACCGGCGGCGAAATCCAGATTGCAGCAACCCATTTCCGCAAATTCGAGATCGAACAGATCGCAAAAGACGTCAAGGCAGAAGTAGTGTACATGAAGCCTGTTGACGATGAACACAAGAAGAAGAAGTAACCCATTTTTGCGAGCGCATAACCTCAACATCTTTCACGCTTGATGATCCATAAGAAATCATCTATGGCAGCGCTCTCAATCGACAGCCTTTTCGACGCCGCGATCCGCATCCAGGCAGAGGAGCGATCGATCTCTCTTACGTTCTCGGATAATTCAGTACGGATCAAGTTTCCCACGACCCGCCGGCTTGCGGAGTTCCTGAATGTTCCCCACTATTACATTCTTCCCTATTTTGCCATGATGGAGGAAGAGGAACTGATCACCCGCGCAGAGCGGGTGGGGATCCTCACCACTGCCAAAGGCACGGAGAAAATGCTCGCGCTCATTCACGATCAATACGCCGGTGAGATGGAAAAAATTCTCGGCCCGGCAATTTTTGGCGCCCTGACCGGAAAGCACTGAGCGCCAGTTGCCTGCATGTTATCGGGCTGTAATTTTTTTCCTTAACTTTTTTAAAAATCAATCATATGTTTTTGAGACCATCTGATTACCAAGTGATTACCAACTGATTAGCATTTTATTTTAACTTATCGTAAAAAGAAACATTCAATTATTACCCGCCGTAAAATTAACCCGGTTATACTATGAGAAAGAGTGTGCATTTTGGATTGATCGCAGGTCTCATTGCAGTCCTGTTTGTAACTGTCCTTATCGCCGGCTGTACCAGTACACCGGCAACGACAACTCCCGCTGCAACAACCACCGCAGCGCCGGCAGCCCCGGTCGCAACCGAGAGCGGCAAGGAGACGCTGGTCATCGCTACGACGACCAGCCTCTACGACACCGGTCTTTTAGACTATCTCCAGCCGATGTTTGAGAAGCAGTACAATGTCCAGCTGAAGATCACATCGCAGGGCACTGGCAAGGCTATCGAGATTGCAAAGAAGGGTGATGCAGATGTGCTGCTTGTCCACTCCCCGTCCCAGGAGCTTGCGTTCATGAAGGACGGCTATGGTCTGAACCGCCGCTCGTTCGCTTCCAACTCCTTCATCATCGTCGGACCTGAATCCGATCCCGCGGGTATCAAGGAATTGTCCCCCGAGAAGGCCTTCACCACGCTGCTCGTCAAGGGCACCAACAAAACCTCAGGTATTGCGTTCGTGTCCCGCGGTGACAACTCCGGTACCCATTCTGCCGAGAAGACAGTCTGGTCCAAGGCCGGGTACAACTACACTGCACAGGTCCAGAAATCCGGAGACTGGTATGTAGAAGCCGGCAAGGGAATGGGAGAGACACTCCAGATGGCAAGCGAGAAGGGAGCATATGTCCTGACAGATGAAGGTACCTACCTCGCCTACAAGAAGGACCTCAAGCTGACCCCGCTGGTCACCAAGGGTGCGAGCCTCCTGAATATCTACAGTGTCATGGCAGTGTACAACGACAAGCAGCCGGCCGGGAAGATCCAGATGGCAAACAACTTCATCAACTTCCTGATCTCGAAGGACACCCAGGACGCCATCGGCAGCTTTGGCGTTGACAAGTATGGTAAGGCCCTCTTCATCCCGATGAGTGTCGAAGTCCCCACGGCAACTGCTGGCTGGGTCGGCGACTACAGTACGCCGGCAACCGCAGTCGCTCCGGCAGCAACCGCTGCCCCGGCAGCTGCTGCAACAACAG
>NZ_PIZH01000350.1 GCF_002835825.1 Methanoregula sp.
TTACCGATATCACCGAACGCGTGCGGGCGGAAGAACAGCGCGAGATCCTGATCCGTGAACTCGAAGGAAAAAATGCCGAACTCGAACGGTTTACCTACACCGTTTCGCACGACTTAAAAAGTCCCCTCATCACGATCCGGGGCTTTGCCAGTCTCCTGGAAAGTGATTCGCAGACCGGGAATTTTGATACGGTGAAGCGGGACATCGAGCGGATCAACAACGCTGCCGAGACCATGCAGACACTTCTGAACGATGTCCTCGAACTCTCCCGCGTCGGGAGGGTGATCAACCCGCCCTCAAAGATCTCCTTTGAGACTATTGCCCGGGAAGCGGTTGATCTTCTTGCAGGACCTGTTACCGAACGCGGCGTTGAAATCGATATTGCCCCCGGCCTTCCCGAAGTCCAGGTTGATCACGTACGAATACGGGAAGTGCTTATCAACCTGATCGAGAACGCAATCAAGTTCTCCGGCTCGCGGCCGGATCCGAAGATTTGGATCGGCGTCGACACGGAGGGGCCGGAACCGGTCTTCTCTGTTCGTGACAATGGCATGGGTGTTAACCCGCGATACCTTACCCGGATCTTCAACCTTTTTGAAAAACTCGAACCAGCTATCCCGGGGACGGGCATCGGCCTTCCCATCGTCAAGCGGATCATAGAGATGCACGGTGGGAAGATCTGGGCGGAGTCAGAGGGGGCGGGGAAAGGGACAACGTTTAAGTTCACCCTGCCGGTTCCCTGAGTGAATATGAACGAAGTCACTGCCCTGGATTGTTTGTAAAACTCATGCGAGATCATTTATCTGATGAGGGTAAATTCACGATCCATCGCAGCCTGCACTCCGACCATCACTAGTACCAGCAAAAAATCCTTCCCGATAAAGAAACGGAAAACCTGACCTGATACCCATGACCCGCATTCTTATCGTCGATGACAATGCACAGAACCTTTACCTGCTGGAATCGATCTTAAAACCAAAACAGTTCGAAGTAATCCCCGCAAGAAACGGCGCTGAAGCGCTGGATCTGGCAGGAAAAAATCCCCCGGACCTGATTATCTCCGATATCCTGATGCCGGTGATGGACGGATTTGAGCTCCTGCGGAGATGGAGATCTGATGAACGTCTCAAAAATATCCCGTTCATTGTCTATACCGCCACCTATACCGATCCAAAAGACGAAGCGTTTGCATTGAAGCTCGGAGCGGATCGCTTCATCCTTAAGCCGCAGAAGGCCGATACCCTTTCCCGGATTGTCAGCGAAACATTAGAAGAGAGCAGACGAAAGAGTCCCGTTCCTCCACAAAACGCACCGGGAGACGAGAGAGAGATCCTGCGCCAGTATAACGAGGTCCTGTTCCGGAAACTCGAAAAGAAGGTACAGGATCTGGAGAACGAGATCGTTGAGCATCGCCAGGCAGAGGAGAGGACAAAACTTGCCAACCGTAAACTCTCCCTGATGACGGACGTAACATCCCAGGATATCCAGAACAAGGTATTCGCCCTCAGGGGATATATCGCTCTTATCCAGAAACACCAGCAGGATGAAGAATCATCATCCGGTATTGGCAAGATTCTGGAAATCATCGAGGCAATAGAATCCATCATCCAGAGAACAAAAGAATACCAGCAGATGGGCCTGGGCCAGTTGCGCTGGATTCCGGTAGACCGGGCAATTGGGATGCAGATGTCACTCCAGAGCCGGAAACATTCAATCACATCCCGATGCAACCTGCACGGACTGGAAATCTATTGCGATCCATTGATCAACCGTGTCTTTTACAATCTCATTAACAATGCCATCAGGCACGGGGGGAAAACCAGCAGTATTTCCTTCTCGTTTTGTAAAGAGCCTGGCAGGCTGATCCTTATCTGCGAAGATGATGGTGTGGGCATTCCCCTTGAAGAGAAGCCCATGATCTTTGACCGCATTGCAGGCGGAAAAGGAAAATTCGGGCTCTTCTTTGTCCGGGAATTCCTCACCTTGTCCGGAATGACGATCACGGAGACGGGCACTCCGGGCCAGGGAGCCCGGTTCGAAATTGCCATACCGGAAGGTTCGTTTCGGTTTTCCGGTTCCGCATGATCCAGAGGCAATATCCCCCGCCCTGCCTCCTCCAGAACAATCCGGGCCACCCAAATTACTAATACAATTGAAAGAAAAGAGAAAACTTTATGGCTGATCTGACCGGGGAGCCTTTTCATATCCTTCTTGTCGAAGATAACGAGGACCATGCTGAACTGGTCATCCGCGGGATGAGGGACCAGCAGGTGGCC
>NZ_PIZH01000351.1 GCF_002835825.1 Methanoregula sp.
TGAAGGAGGCAGAGATGCGCCTCATCGGCACCTGGATCGCAAGCGTAATCAAGGACATCAGGAACGAGAAGAACATCAAAGACGTCCACGGCAAGGTCGAAGCCCTGGCGTCGAAGTTCACGCTCTACCCCGAGTAATTCCCGAGGTTGTGTGGCGGCCACGATCCTCGACGGGAAAAAATGCTCGGAGATGCACCTTGAGATTCTCAGAGAGGAGATCGAGGAACGCGGCCTCCATCCCCATCTTGCCACGGTCATCGTGGGCAACGACCCCGCCTCGCAGATGTACGTGCGGATGAAGCACAAGGCCTGCGAGAAGGTCGGGATCACCTCGGTGGGAGTCGAACTTCCTGCCGATGCAACAACCCGGACGGTTGTCGACAAGGTCAGGGCGCTGAACCGGGATGGTTCCATTGACGGGATCCTTGTCCAGCTCCCCCTCCCCGCACAGGTCGATACCGAACGGGTGATCAACGCGATCAGCCCGGAGAAGGATGTGGACGGGTACCACCCGGAGAACATGGGGCACCTCTTTTTGGGAAAGCCCCGGTTCTCCTCCTGCACGCCAACGGGGATTATGACCCTCCTGTCCGAGTACCAGATCCCGGTTGCAGGTGCCCGGGCCGTGATTGCAGGCCGCAGCATCGATGTCGGCCGCCCCATGGCCGCGCTTCTCCTGAACGCGGATGCAACGGTCACCATCTGTCATAGTAAGACAAAGGATCTTGCCGAAGAACTGAAGCGGGCGGACATCCTTGTTTCCGCTGTCGGCAAGCCGCATTTCATCACAAAAGAGATGGTAAAAGAGGGGGCGGTGGTCATCGATGTCGGCATCAACCAGCTCGACGGGAAACTGGTCGGTGACGTGGACTTCGAGGCGGTGAAGGAGATCGCCTCAGCCATCACCCCGGTACCTGGCGGCGTGGGACCGATGACCATTGCAACCCTGATGGAGAACACCTTCCGGTCAGCACAGGAGCGGGCATGCGATCGTGTACTGTAAACAAGCTCGTCATTGGCGGTGACGCGCCTCCCCGGATAATGGGAGTCTTAAATGTCAGCCCCGAATCCTTTTATCACGATTCTTACATCCCGACAAACGAGATCCACAGGAAAGCCGTTGAGATGATCGAGCAGGGAGCAGACATGCTTGATGTGGGAGCACGGAGCACGGCACCCAATGCGCAGGCGATCAGCGGGACGGAAGAGGGAAACCGCATCGATGCTGCCTTAAAGGAACTCGACGGCACCGGGTTTACCATCTCGGTCGACACCATGAACCCGTGGGTGCTGGACGTCTGCCTGAAACACGAGGTCCACGCGGTAAACGACATTGCCGGCTTTGCCTCTGATGCCTATGCCCGGCGCGTGGCGGAGGCGGGCCTGCCCGCGTTCCTGATGGCAACTGATTACACGCCCGGCGATGCTGTAGGTCTTGAAGAGACGAAGGCCTTGCTCGCGACCATTGTAAAACGGTGCGAGACTGCCGGGGTTGACAACTATGTCCTTGACCCGGGAGTGGGGATCTGGACCCCGCAGCGCTCCTATGATGACAACTGGGAGCTCTGCCGGCATTTCGATGAATTCCTTGCATTTGACCGCCCGCTCCTTGGGGCAATCTCCCGAAAGAGTTTCATCGGCGATCTTGTCAAACGGGAACCGGAAGACCGCCTTCCGGGGAGCCTCGCGGTCACCGTTTTCCTCCTCCAGAAAGGGGCATCTGTCATCCGGACCCATGACGTGAAAGAGACCTTTGACACGATCAAGGTCTGCCAGCGGATGGGGAAGCAGGTATGAACTCATCCTACGAGGTCTTCGGCCTCGCAACCGGCATCATTAAAAGCGGGGAGTCCATCGCCGACCACGTCATTGAAGCAGCAGAGAAGACCTGCGGGGGATTCGGGGAGGGGGATGTGCTCGTTTTGGCCGAGACCGCTGTTGCAACTGCGGAAGGAAACATCGTCCGGCTCGACACCGTCACACCTTCCCCTAAAGCACAAGAACTCGGCGAAAAATACCGGATCGATCCCCGCACCGTCGAGGTTGTACTGCAGGAAAGCGATTCCATTGTCGGGGGTATTCCGGGGTTTCTGCTCTGCATGAAAGGGGGTACACTCCTCCCGAATGCCGGGGTGGATGCATCGAACGCACCGCCGGGTTGTGTGACACCGCTTCCAGCCGACCCGGACCGGAGTGCCCTCTCGATACGCAAGATCATCGAAGACAGGACAGGTGTAAGGATAGGTGTCATCGTTGCCGACAGCCGGACCCATGC
>NZ_PIZH01000352.1 GCF_002835825.1 Methanoregula sp.
CGGTGATATCGGTAATCGTCCAGAACCCGAATGATTTCAGGTTGGTATACCGGAACTCGATATCTTTTGCGGTCCCGTCATTACAGGTCACCTTTGTTACCCGTGGGTTGCTTGTAAGATTGTTAGCAGCTTCTGAATATACGTCAGGGAGCATGGCGGCGATAATCCGGCGGTACTCCGGATCAGGATATGCCAGTTTGGCCCATGTATCGAATGACGGGATCGCGTCTTTCGTGTAACCCGTTATTTCCGTGAATTTCTCATTGAGATAGATGACGTCTTCGTTTTTGTCCGTCCTCTTTGTCATCGCAATGCCAACCGGCATCTGGCCTACCAGTGTGCGGAACCGGCTCTCGCTCTCGCGGAGATCTTCTTCAGTTCTTTTGCGCTTGGTAATGTCCAGGACAGTGCCGATAATAGAGACAAGGTTGCCGGAATTGTCATACCGGCCCTGAAAGGTCGAATAGTAATAGCCAGTGGAATTATCCGGTCGGAGGAATCGTTGTTCGTATGTACCCGGTTCGTGGGATTCTATTGCTCTCTTTATCAGCTCTTTGTCCCGCTCATGGTCCTCAGGCCAGGGTGACCGGGCAAGGACCGAGTCGATTGTGGGTTTGAACGTGCGGGGGTCGAGACCGAAGATCCTGAATATTTCATCGGACCATTCAACATCCCCGGTTTTCACGTCCCAGGACCAGAATCCCAGGTGTGCCAGTTCCTGGGCCTCGATAAGTTTTCTCGTGGTCTCGCGGAGAGCCTCTTCTGCCAGCTTCTCACTCGTGATGTCCTGCACAACAGAACCGAACCGGTACCCCCTGGCTGTTTTAATGGGGAAGATCGTATGGCGTGAGAAGAACCGTGTGCCATCCAGTCTGGCAGCTTCGAAGACTTTGGGTTCACGAAAAACCGGAATTCCTGTTCCGAGGGCTTTTTTCATCGACTCTTTCAGTTCCGCATACATTGTGTCCGTCCGGCGTTCCGGAGGGACGAGCTGGAAGTTTACGTCCCATATGAACCTCCCGAGTGCGTCAGCCCGGGAAATACCGGAGAGCCGTTCTGATCCGGCATTCCATTCGATCACCTGCCCTTCTTCATCAATGATGGTTATTGCGTCCTGCGTTGTCTCGATGAATGAACGGAGTCGCGCTTCACTCTCGCGGAGTGCTGTTTCTGCCGTGCGGCGCCCGGTAATATCTATACCAACACCGACAAAGAAGCCAACTTTTTTTCCCTGTGTCTGCTTCACCGGTTTCCCGTGCCATTCTACGATGAAGATTTTTCCCGATTTACTGATGATGCGGTTTACATTGACGGTTGTTGTTCCGGATCTGTTTTTTTCAAAAACTGGTTGCAGACTCTCGCGGTCTTCCGGTGGGACAAACGATGTCAGGTAGTCTTTTCCCTTCACCTCGTCCTCAGTATATTCGAGTGCATCGAGAAGAGCACGGTTCATCATAAGCGTCCTGCCATTACTGTCGATAGCAACGTAAAAAGCCGGAGACGCATCCAGCAGCAGGTGAGAGAATTCCCGCTCTTCCCTGAGAGCATTCTCCGTGTTACGGAGATCAGAAATATCTGTGAAGGTGCCCTCAATAGTCTGGTCTCTCCCCTCATCTCTGATGAGATGGGCGCTTGCCAGGACCGTGATGGGTTTACCATCAATGGTTTTTGCATCGATGATCATATTCCTGACAAAGCCTTTTGACATCAGTTCTTTGAGGTATTCCTCTCGTTTATGGGGGTCCTGCCAGAATTCCGGCATCATGATTCCCCTCATGTTTTTGCTCATTTCGATGCCGAGGATACGGTTGAAGGCAAGGTTGTGTTCAATCAGACTGCCATCGAGCGTGCAGTGATAATACCCCTCGTCAAGGAGTTCCAGCGTCTCACGGAATTGATGCTCACTCTTCTTGATTGCGATCTCAACATCTTTCCGCTCTGTTATATCTTCGATCTGGGCGATGAGGTATTCCACGGAACCGTCTGCGCTCCTGAGCGCAGATACCGTGAGGCTTCCCCAGAGGGTGCTGCCGTCTTTCCGGATATAGCGTTTTTCCGTCCGGTACACTGGAATTTTTCCGTCCATGAGCATCCGGATACTTTCCATGTCCCCGGAGAGGTCGTCCGGCTGGGTGATGTCCTTCACCGTGCGGCTGATCAGCCCCCTATTTGGTTAGGCTGTCTGGATCTCCCATGCTCAGTATACAGATACGAATCTGAGTTCTTTGTTGTCAAGGTCATTTCCACTGTTAGTGTTATCTCAAGTTGTTTT
>NZ_PIZH01000353.1 GCF_002835825.1 Methanoregula sp.
TTTCCAAGGTCAGGAATCTGACTTCTGGCCCGGAATTATTCACCGGATAAATAAAAGACGCTGAAATGGTGTTTTTTTTCCAATATCTCTTTAGTTATTTGAGATAATGGCTGATAGGCTCAAGGGTGACTTTCTCGCGCTTGATGGCATCAATGGCGAGAGCTGCTGCCCGCGCTGCCTGAAGGGTCGTGATGTAGGGGATCTGGAAGTCCACTGCCGCACGCATGATCTGGTAGTGATCCTGGCGTGACTGCTTGTCCTGAGGGGTATTGATGATGAGCCGGATCTCGCCGTGCCGCATCATGTCGAGGACATTGGGTGACCCTTCCTGGACTTTCCGAACAAGGTGTGCCTCGATGCCCGCGTCATGCAGGTAATCAACCGTGCCTTCGGTCCCGTACAGGGTAAGGCCGAGTTCCTGCAGTTTCCGGGCAACGGGAATGACCTCCTCTTTCTGCTCCATGTTGACCGAGATGAAGATGTTTCCCTTGAGGGGCAGCTCGTTGTCTGCCGAGATGCAGGCCTTGTAGAACGCGAGACCGAAGTCGTAGTCGATTCCCATGACCTCCCCGGTGCTCTTCATCTCGGGTCCGAGCATGGTATCGACACCGCTGAGCTTGTTGAAGGGGAGCAGTACTTCCTTAACTGCCACATGCCTGATCTCCCTCTCCCTGTACCCAAGGTCGCGCAACTTCCTGCCGATCATGACTTTTGCGGCAATTTTCGCGATCGGGATGCCCGTTGCTTTTGATACGAACGGGACCGTCCTGCTCGCGCGGGGATTTGCTTCGAGGATGTAGACCGTATTGTCCTTTACGGCCATCTGGAGGTTGACAAGCCCCACGACGCCGAGCCCGACGACAAGTTTCCTTGTGTAGTCTCTCACCGTGTTAATGACTTCAGGGGAAAGCGACTGGGTCGGGATCACGCAGGCGGAATCACCTGAATGGATGCCGGCCTGTTCGATGTGTTCCATAATGCCGCCTATCAGGACATCTTCCCCGTCGCTGACCGCATCGACATCAAGCTCGATAGCATTCTGGAGATAGGAATCGATGAGGACCGGGTGGTTCCGGCTGACCCGTACTGCTTCCTTCATGTAGGTGTCGAGTTCCCGCTCATCGTGGACGATTTCCATTGCCCGGCCCCCGAGAACGTAGGAGGGCCGGACAAGCACCGGGTACCCGATCTGGGCTGCTTTTGCTTTAGCCTCCGACTCGGAATAGGCTGATGAATTTGGCGGGCAGGGGATGCTGAGTTTCTTTAAGAGCATGCTGAACCGGTCCCGGTCCTCGGCAATATCCATGGCATCCGGGCTCGTCCCGAGGATCCGGGTGGAGAGGCCCAGCCGGCGGATCTCGTTCTCTATTGGCACGGCAAGGTTAACGGCATTCTGCCCACCGAACTGGACCATGACGCCATAATAGGAATCGGACTTGAGGATATTTGCCACATCCTCGAGCTGCATGGGCTCGAAGAAAAGCCGGTCCGAGGTATCGAAGTCTGTCGATACGGTCTCCGGGTTGTTGTTGACGATATGGACTGTGACCCCCTCTTCCTCCCGCAGGGCCTGTACTGCATGGACCGTACAGTAATCGAACTCGATACCCTGGCCGATACGAATGGGCCCGGACCCGAGGATAAGCACTTTTTTCTCCGGGGTGGGGATTATCTCGGACTGTGGTTCGTATGTTGAGTAGAAATAAGGCGTGTTTGCCGGGAATTCGGCAGCGCACGTGTCCACCATTTTATATGACGGGGGAGGGACAAGGGAATCGATCTCGGGCAGGGGCTTTCCGCAGATCTGGGCGATCTCGGTATTGGAGAACCCGTACTTCTTTGCCTGTATGATGTCATCCTTTGAACAGGTTCTTTCTGCAAGGCGTTTTTCCACGTTAACAATATTTTTGATCTTTTCCAAAAAGAATGGGGTGATGGAGGTCAGCTGGACGATCTCATCGACCGTGAAGCCCTGCCGGAACGCGTCGAAGAGGCAATGGAACCGCTCATCGGTTGGACGGGAAAGGATCATCCGTATCTCGCTTGGGCTCGTGTGGCTCTGGACATCGGTGTCGAGCGAGCGCTTCGCCTTCATCAGCGCTTCCTCTACCGTCCTCCCGATTGCCATGACCTCCCCGTGCTCTTCATTGCAGTAGAGAGTCTGTCCCTTATACCCATCTGACGCTTCCGACGAAGAGGAGCGTGTAGTTCTCGGAGGGTGTGGGTCACGTACAAAATAACAAGTCTAGACGA
>NZ_PIZH01000354.1 GCF_002835825.1 Methanoregula sp.
GGGTGTGGTGCCCCGGCACCTCGCACATGCTCAGTATAGTCTTGCCGGGATTCCGTTTCGGGAGCGCCATGCCTGCACCGCTACCGTCGATCGTGTCGGGATATTTCCCGCCTACGTGCAGCCACTGGAGGTATTCCAGTTCCTTCACGCCACGATCCACGATATACTGGAGGAGCTCGCGGAGAATGGCCCGGTGATTGTTGAGCATGTGTTCGGCATCGCGGTACGCGCCGCCACGGTCGCCGCGGAGGATTGCACCGCCAGTCTGGGGTTTCGACCACCGGCCGCAGGCATTGAGCAGGGTTGCGTACTCCTGGGCGTTCCGTAGCGGGGTCCGGGGGATCTCGCCCGGAAACCGGTAGGACTCCATGAGCAGCCGGTCGGTCTTCTCGCCATTAGCCATCAGCTGCTGGGCAAGGCCTGAGATGATGGTCCTGCGGTCGTCATCAGAGAGTTCCTCCCAGACATACCATCGGCCGTCCGGCGCCTGCTGGCGGATGCCGAGTTTTTTCAAAAACTGTCGGGCGGCCTCGGGGTTGTTGCTGATGCCCTTCACGAACGGGTCATCATTATAAGCGAGTGAGAGGTGGACCGGGCGGGTTGCCGTGCCGTAACAGTTGAGGTCTTTCTTGCGCACGTCAACAGATCCGTGCCGGATACCGTCCTCGACAATGATCTCCCGGGCAGGGCCGACAAGCCCGCACTTCTCCCGCGCCATCATGTCGCCCACGTTACCGATCACGGCCAGTTGTGCGAGGTCGATGTTCGCATTGTCCAGTTCCTTTGCCACAAGGTACGAGACGCCGGCGGCGCTCATCCGCGTGTGGCCATAGGGCAGGCAGTTGACCTGCGTGTATTCACGCTCGCAGGGCTGGCTGACGTGGTGGTCGATGATCAGGACGTCCTTTTCCGTTAATCCCCGGTCGAGCATCAGGTTCTGCTGCCCGGCGCCGAGATCGGAAAAGATCTTGAGCGAGGGATCGTCAGGTACCTGCGGCATGGTCAGCGGTTCGAGCTGGCGCACGAAGACGGACTTGACCGGAATCTCAAGACGGGATATCGCCTGCGAGAGGATCGCCTCGCAGCTGATGCCGTCCGCATCGATGTGGGAGATGATGGTTATCTCCGGGGCTGCCGCGATCTGCTCCGCGGCCGCCTTGACATCATCGCAAAAACCCATTGCCATATATTTAGGGAGTTCAAACAGATGAATTGTACCAGCTATGCCTGCGAAGCGCTCCCCCGAGTTCGTGGACACGGGGCTCATCACCCCTGCCCGGATGCGCGTTGTCGACGCCAATGCCATTGCACTGGGTGTCACCGAGCTGCAGCTGATGGAGAGTGCAGGACGGGGGCTTGCCGAGCAGGTGCTCACGTTCGGCCCGACGCGGGTACTCATCCTCTCCGGGAAAGGCAACAACGGTGGGGACGGGATGGTTGCCGCCCGCCATCTCCGTCGCCACGCGGAGACCGAGGTCTGTTATCTCGATGCAGGCCCACGGAGCATCGCCTGCGAGCACCAGCTCCGCGCCCTGAAGCACGCCCACGTGGGCATGCACCCGTTCGCGTCCCGCGACGACCTCGAAGCCATCCGCCCGCTCTTTGAGAAGGCGGAAGTCATTGTCGATGCGCTGCTTGGGACCGGAGTGAGCGGGAGCCTGAAAGAACCGCTGAAAACCTGCGTGGCGATGGCGACTGCGTCCCCCGCAAAAATAGTGGCGGCTGACATCCCTACCCCTGGGATGCGGGCAGACCGGATCTGCGCCTTCCACCGGCCCAAGATCGAAGGATCGACCGTTATTGACATCGGGATACCGGTTGAGGCCGAGTGTTTCACCGGCCCTGGCGAGCTGACCCTTATTCCCCCCCGGTCCCGGAAGGCGCACAAGGGCCATGGCGGCGAGGTGCTCATCGTTGGCGGAGGCCCGTACCAGGGTGCGCCGTGGCTCGCGGGGCTCGGGGCGCTCCGGGCCGGTGCGGATATCGTGCGGATTGCATCGCCGGTCTTCGAGCCGGTCCCCGACCTGATCTACGAGCGGCTGGAGGGAAAGGCGATCGGCGCTGAACACACGGAACGGCTCATCGCTCTTGGAGAAAAGGCGGATGTGGTTGTCTGCGGAAACGGCCTCGGTACTGAGAGCCACAGTGTCGTGACTGCCATTGCCCCGCACTGTAAAAAGGCCGTCTTCGACGCTGATGCCCTCCGCCTTCCCCTGCCCGTTGCAGCGGGGGGGACGATCTATACT
>NZ_PIZH01000355.1 GCF_002835825.1 Methanoregula sp.
ATCACCGGGGCTTACCCCGTCGGGGACGGTCTTCAGGACCGTGAGGGCAGGTTTTTTTAAGAGTGCGATCTGGGTGTTGACATTGACCGGCACCGGCTGGCGCACGCTCTGGCCGCCGGTCACGTCAATACGGATCTCCGGGAAATAGATACCATCCCGTGCCGGCGCCCGGACCAGGAAGGTGATAGGGATGGACTGGCCGGGCCCGATGACGCCAACCCGCTTGTAGTTCCCGGAGATGACCTCCATCTCGGTTGTCTCAAGCCGTATACTCTCGATGTTGACGCCGATGTCGATACTCCGGGTATTCTCAAACGTCCCTCCTGTCAGGATCCCCGTATTCTCTTTGAGGCTGGCCGATGATGCGGTGTTCCGGATGATCGCGGTGATCGTGCCGACATCGCCCGGCTGCAGGACCGGAGGCGATATGGTATAATCGGCGACCATAACCGTGGGATTTTCCGCACTGGCAGGTACTGTGAAAATGAAAATAAGCAGGATCAGCAGGAGAACCAGGTAGCGAATACGTTGCATGAGGGCCGTATCTCCGTAGTATACGGACATCGGGCGGGATATGCTATAAGGATTGTGACCCTGCCATATCCACGCTGTCATGGGAATATGTCTGTGCCCGCACGGGAAAAAGGCGGGACGAAAGAAACGGCAAAAAACAGAATAAGTTTTGATACGTTATTTTTTTGAAAGGTTCAGCAGCCGCACCGCGAGCCATGCCGTGTTGTCCACACCAACGCCCGGTTTTACCGATCAGTCATTTTCATAAGCGATTAAATAAGCGCACGGGTCGCGTTCGCAGGCGAATTCTAGGCTTGTGTATACGTTCGGACAGGTAACGCAAAACCTTCCCCCATTCGTCTTCTCCAGCTCCTTTGCCCACATAATACATTTGTTGTAATCGCATACCCGGTTTATCGGGGTGTGATCTGTCTTCTGGTCCGGCTGGACAGCAGCGAAATAATATACGCCGGCAACAACACTTCCGGCAACCGACAGAAAGATCATGAAGAGCACGAGCCGGGCAAACGGGGTTTGTAGTGAACCTGTCATAAAGTCATCCCTATACTACTGTGATTTGTGGTTGTCAGTATAAAAGAAACTTGAAACGGCTCTCAGGAGTCGTTGTCTGCCGGGGTTTTTTCCCCCTCTTTTCGTGCTCCGGGCAGGGTGAGTGGTTATTTCACCAGCTTCAGGATCCGGATCGCGAGCCACGCGGCATTGTCGCCATTGTCCACGCCAACGGTAGCAACCGGGACGCCTTTTGGCATCTGGGCGATGGAGAGCAGGGCGTCCATGCCGTTTAAGGTCCCGCTGACCGGGACGCCGATGACCGGCTTGTCGGTCTTCGATGCGATGACGCCGGGAAGCGCTGCGGAAAGCCCGGCGATCGCGATGAAGATCTTCACATTGCTCGATTTGATGTACACGTCCAGTTTGTCGGGATCGCGGTGTGCCGAAAGGACCTGTGCGTCGTAGGAGATCCCATTCGCATCAAGGACTTTTTTCACCTTGTCGGTGATCGCCGCATCGGAAGCGGAGCCGGATACAATCGCAACGTCTGCCATAATCGCTATCCAAACTTATATTGCGTCTTTCTTAAAATACTATGAGCAGATCCACATGGAAAAAGAACTACTCCTGATGATGCCAGGGCCCGTGCCGATCCCGGAACGGGTCAGGTTCGCGATGGCACGCCAGGCAATAAACCACCGCAGCGCCGAGTTCGGTGCCGCGTATGCCGACTGCGTGAGGGTCCTCAAGACCACGTTTGGTACCGCAAACGATCTTTTTGTCATCAGCGGTTCCGGCACGGCCGGGATGGAAGCCGCGATCTCGAATGTCGGACGCGACAAGGAGATCGCCTGTATCGTCAACGGCAAATTCGGCGAGCGGCTCTATAAGATCAGCCAGCGCTACGGCAAGGCCCACGAGATAAAATCCGAGTGGGGCACCCCGGTCAACTTCGAGGCCCTGAAGGCGCAGCTCGAGGCCGGCGCACAGGTCGTCACGCTGGTCCACAACGAGACTTCAGCCGGTATCAAGAACCCGGCAGAAGAGATCGGCAGGCTCTGCAAGAAGCACGACGCCCTCTTCATCATGGACGGCATCACCTCGATTGGTGGCGATGTTGTCGAGGCAGACAAGTGGGGCGTTGACATTGCCCTCACCGGCTCGCAGAAGTGCTTTGCCGCACCCGCCGGCCTTGCCATGGTCTCGGTGAGCCCGAAGGC
>NZ_PIZH01000356.1 GCF_002835825.1 Methanoregula sp.
CCATTCTCGGCCTGCCCCCAGAAATGACCCCGCTCTACCTGCTGCCGGTTGGTGGCCGGGCACCCTGATCCCCGCCTCTATTGCCGGGTACCTGCTGAAAGGCCGAAAAAATCTCGTGGGGCACTGACATCTCATTGACTTCGTACGCGTGCCGGGAGAAGGTTCTCCAATCATCCGGGAAAGGACCTACACGAGATGGTTACTCCAGCATCAGCACGAAGATTTTCCCCATCTTTCGTCATGGTCAGCTGGAACGAAGCGGATTACCACATCAACTCTGTCACTATCTGTTACGTAAAATGGAAGATCGTGAAATCGACGATGGCAGGTTATCCGGTCTTCCGGACTATACGCTCATTTTCCCGGGAGTCGTGTATAAAGCCGAGAGGTGCAGGGCAGGGACCCGTAATATTGAGACGGGTAAAAGATGAACGGGACCGGAGAACCGGTCACCCCGCGTGGTAGCAGGAGGACTTGAGGACTTCAACCTTCGTAGGTTTCATCAGCCCGTCGCGGTACACGCCCTTGATGACCGAGCTTGCGCAGAACTTCACCTGCACCCGCGCAGAGACGCGCTCCCGCTCCTCGTACACGGTTCCTCCCTGCGAGAACTCCACGACCCGCTTCATGGAGAGGCTTGTCGAGAGGACAATGACGCAGATCCCCGCGTCGCCCGGCGAGAGGTCCTCGATGTCGGTCGAGGTCATGAAGATGTGGGTTTCGGGGCCGGGCACGACCTCGGCAACCGTGACGATGTTGTGCGTGCTCTGGAGCTCGATCGTCCGCGGCCTGCCAGACTTCAGTTCTTTGATGATGTCCGGGGAGATACTGGTTAATGCAGCGCACTTCATGGCAGGTCACCCGTACATCGGAAGATCTTTTTTCGGGCTCGTCTCCGCGGTCTGCTGCACTTCTTCGGCAAGCTTACCCATGCTCTGCTCGATCTCCACGGCCTGCTCGATCAGCGGCTGGGTCTCCAGGGCAAGGTTGTACATCTTGTTGAGCACTTCTATCGTTGATGCAGATGCCCGCGGGTCGGGTGCATTGACGGTCTCACCAAGGAGGCCAATCGCCGGAATTTTCCGTGCCTTGCATTCAGTGAGGATGCTGGATGCTATCCCCGAGATGCTCCCGATGGGCAGGACAAGAGTGATGTCCTGGATCCGTTCGAGGGCCTGGGCTGTTGTGGCAACCGAGAAGACCCGTTTTTCCGGCTCGTTTGTCACGATACCGGCGATAGTCAGGACCTCTTTTGGTTTGAAGGTCTCCACCCATTCCATGATGCCGTTTGCGATCTCGTAACAGATCGGGGGCGCGATGGGGATGTCGGCAACGATCGCGGCAAGGTTCATGTCGCCGGTATTCTTGGCATAGATGCGGACCGGATCGTTGATGAGCCCCTTGTTCATCATCGCGAGCGGCGGGAAGTAGCGGGAGTTCATGGAGCCGATCTGCTCGAATTCGAGCTGGTCGACCATATACTGGAGCGCGATGGTCCCGACAAGGCCGCTGCCCGGAAATCCCAGCAGTACAGCCCCGTTCTCCGGGAGCGGCTGCGAGATGATATTGAGGTCTTTTCTGGAGGCGATTGTGACCAGATCCGCGTGGACACTGTCCAGTTTTTTTGAGATCCGGTCTCCGAGCTCAGGAGCATCAGCCGTCATTACTTTAACATAGACCAAGTACTAAAAAAGTATTATGCAAGAGTATCCCATCAAGCGCGGGCTCACCAAGGACCTGGAGACGAGGGCTATCGCGGAACTGAAGAACTGTTTTGGCGTTGAACCGGAAAAGACCGGCAAAGGCTACCGGATTACGTTTGGCGCCCTGAAGCGGCTGGACGTGATCATCGGTGCCGGAGGTAAGACGGTGACCATCGATACCGAATCGGACCTGAGCGCGACCGATGTTGTAATCATTGACACCAACAAGCGGTTCCGGAAGTTCCTTGACGCGGTTACCGGGTTCTCCACCAAGGAACGGGTCAAGCGGGCCAAGAGCGTGGCCGGGGAATAAAACACCTGGTGCAACGCGGGGTGCACTGCCGCATGCCCTTGTATGCTGGCGTCACCCCTCAATACCTGTCTCTCTTTTTCTCCTCTTCCCGCGTGAAAATGTCAGCACTTATCAGCTTTGAATGATACCATCCTAGTACAGGGAATTTCCCATGATGCGCGAAGAACGGACACAGGATGCCGCGGCCACCTGTCCTGCCTGTAAAACCACGGTTACTGCCGGTG
>NZ_PIZH01000357.1 GCF_002835825.1 Methanoregula sp.
CCTCACCACGACCGGAATGTCAGCACAAACGGGTATCCCGAGCCGACGTTGGGATCAGATCAGCATTATTAATAGTGATAAATTACCACATTAATGCGCAATAATTTCGGGTATCGCCATATGACTGCCGGGTGTAAAGTCATGATAATTTACACATCCGGTCGCTTCCGTATCATGGAAATCTGATAATTGGGGATTTTTCCTTGAAAGAGCTACGTATCCACGGCAGGGGTGGCCAGGGGTCTGTCACTGCTGCCGAACTGATCGCAGTCGCCGCATTCGAAGGCGGCGTCTTTGCCCAGGCCTTTCCGGCATTCGGTGTCGAGAGGCGGGGGGCCCCGGTCCAGGCATTTGTCCGGTTCGACAACAAAAAAATCCGGAAGAGGAGCCAGGTGTACGAACCCGATTACATCATCGTCCAGGACAGCACCCTGATCAAGGACGTGAATGTCTTTTTGGGGGTCAAACCCGGCGGGATCGTGATCGTGAACACCGAGAAGAAGCCGGACTTCAACGTACCGGAAGGCGTGAAGCTGATCACCATCGATGCCACGTCTATCGCCCTCAAGACGCTCGGGCTCCCAATCACGAACACGACGCTCATGGGAGCGTTTGCTGCCGCATCAGGCGAGATCCAGTTCGGCGCTCTCGAAAATGCACTGAAGCACCGCTTCCCCGGTGAACTTGCGGTCAAGAACATCGCTGCGGCAAAGACAGCGTTCGATACCGTGAAGGGGGCTGCATAATGGCGCTTGCAGTCGGCTGCCGTGCCCGCCCCGGGAAATCCCGGGACAACAAGACCGGTTCATGGCGCGTCTTCAAACCTATCTTCGACCATGAGAAGTGCTCGAAATGCGGGATGTGCCGGACACTCTGCCCGGAAGGATGCGTCCACGAGAATGGAGAAGGTCTCTTCGACCCCGATTACACGTACTGCAAGGGCTGCGGGCTCTGCGCAGCGGAGTGTCCCAAGGATGCAATAACTATGAAACAGGAGGAGAAGTAGATGCTGGAAATCACTGAGGGTTCACACGCGGTGGCCGAGGCTGTGCGCCTCTGCCGCCCGCAGGTGGTCTCCGCATACCCGATCACCCCCCAGACCCATATCGTGGAAGCACTCGCGGACTTTGTCGCAAATGGGAAACTCGACGCAGAATACATCACCGTAGAGAACGAGCTCTCCGCCCTCTCGGCCTGCGTTGGCGCCAGCGCCGCCGGCTCTCGCACCTATTCCGCAACAACCTCACAGGGCCTCATGCTGATGGCCGAGGTTGTCTTCAATGCAGCGGGCATGCGCCTCCCCATAATCATGTCCATTGCGAACCGGGCCATGGGTGCACCGCTCTCGATCTGGAACGATATGCAGGACTCGATCTCGCTGCGTGATGCGGGCTGGCTCCACTTCTATGCAGAGGACAACCAGGAGGCAACCGACCTCCACTTCCTTGCCTACAGGGTTGCCGAAGACCCTGCAGTCCAGCTCCCGGCATTCGTCTGTTTCGATGGGTTCATCCTCTCCCATACCTACGAGCCGGTCGACATACTCTCGCAGGAGCAGGCTGACAAGTACCTGCCGGCGTTTGCACCGACTGAGAAGCTGGATGCAAAAGATCCCATCAGTTTCGGCATGTATGCAACACCGGAATATTACCTCGAATTCCGCTATGAGATGAACGAAGCCCAGAAACGGGCAAAGGACGCAATCGTAAAGTACGGAAAAGAGTTCGGCACGCTTTTTGGCAGGGACTATAGCGCCATGATCGAGGAGTACCGGCTTGACGATGCAGAAACCGCGATCGTTGCAATGGGATCGCTCTCCGGCACTGTCAAGGATGCCATCGATGAGATGCGTGAAGAAGGCAAAAAGGTCGGCCTCCTGCGGATCCGGGTCTTCCGCCCGTTCCCTGGAGAAGAGATCGTGAAGGCTCTCGCGCACGTAAAGCGGGTTGCCGTACTGGACAAGAACGTCTCCCTTGGTTCGCGGGGCGGGGCAACTGCGATCGAGATCAGGGATGCGATGTACGGTTCCCCGATACCGGTGAAAGGCTACATAGTCGGGCTTGGCGGCCGGGACATCCGAAAGAAGGATATCAAGAATATCGTTGACCTCTGTGAGAAGGGTCTAGGCGACCAGTTCTATGGCCTGCGGAAGGAGTTGATCTGAAATGGCAGAGAAGCAAAAGACCTGCGATCTCTGTGACTGCAGCCATCGTGCCTGCGGGGG
>NZ_PIZH01000358.1 GCF_002835825.1 Methanoregula sp.
GAAATATTATTTGCAGTAATGAATATTCCATGACTTACGGCCCAGTAACAGTTTCACCCTCCCTCCGCCTTTCCTGTATTATCATGGCCATCTGAGAACCGGGACCATGCAATTCCTCTGGTGCGGGTTTCATCTCTCCTCCGAAGAAAGACAATATGATCCGTTCGGGAGCCCGGCGCTCCTCCCCTGTGCAACGACTGAATGTGCGTTGTTCCGTGAGGAGCCCCCGATGTGTGTGCACCTGGTGAGGGAGGGACCGGGATGTGGGGGGTTTAAAAAAAAGGTCAGGATCTTGTATGAAACGGGTTGTAAATAACCAGACCCGGTACCTGATCAAAATCACGCTCGTTCCGGGTAACGAGGGTCGCATCGAGCGACAAGGCCGATGCGGCGATGACGGCATCGGGAAGCGAGATCGATATCATTGCACGAAGCTCGATGGTTTTTTCTGCAAGGGTATCGGCAAGGGGCAGGCACCGTGCACAATCGAGGAGACTCCGGGCTTTGGCAAGTCCTTCTGGAGAATGATCTTTCCAGCCAAGGAGCTCGATCCGGGTGATGATCGAGATGTTAAACGACTCCTGAAGAATCCGGTCGATTACCGGTCTCTATTCTTGAGGGATTGCCCCTGCGAGATAATAGATGAGAATATTGGTATCGATAAGGTACGAGGTCATCCGCGGTTCCACTCACTCCGGAGGGCCCGTGCCAGTTCCAGCGGATTTTTTATCCTGTCGCGGTATATCCCATAATACTCCTCCGGGTTGCAGGGTGCAGTTTTTGAGTCCTGCACCTGGAGTGTCCGCTCCCAGAGTTCCACGGGAACAATGACGCTTTTCTTGTGGCCGCCAGCGTCATACACGTACTGGATTTTATTCATTGTACCATCATTATTCCCGCAAGAGAATATAGTTTTCCCGAATGGGTATTCGGTGCCGGATCACGTGGGGCAGGGGATGCTGGGTTCCGGATTGGCTACACAGTGTGTAGCGGAATGTGCACGCACTGAGTGCACAATTACGATCCGAATTGGGGAAATGGATTAATCTCTCCTTACGCCCTGCGGGGCGATGGGGATGGAAAGAACCGGGAAATATCGTTATAGGGTGAAAAACAAATCCGGATCACATGCCCTTGAAAGCGATTATTGACGGGGAAACAATAATCGGTCCTGATCTCTCAAACGAGGAATGGGCAGAGCTGAAGATCCGGCATAAAAAAGGGCTCCCGGTCAGGATGTGCTGCTGTGGTGCCCCGGGGCATTTGCGGACAATTAAAGGAACTCAGCATTTTTATCATGCGCTTAATACCGGATGTCCCCATGATAACGAATCAAAAGAACACCTGGAGATCAAGTATCTCATCTACCGGATTTGTCAGGCCGGGCACTGGGAGACCTCGGTAGAATTCCCTTCAGCAGATCGTACATGGATCTCCGATGTTTTTGCACAGAAGGATGGAAGGAAGATCGTTTTTGAAATCCAGCTGAGTCCCATCCCATCATCAGACCTGCTGGCCCGCGATAAGAAATACCGGGATGAAGGGATTGACTCGTACTGGCTTCTGGACAACTACCTTGACCGGGCAAAAGAATTCGAATCATGGTATGACAGCCTTGTTTACCCTGATGATGACCGGAGGAAGGAACGAGTTCCGTATATCGATCGCTCATTCTTTTTCACCGGGACCGAGAACCACCTGTTCATTGCGAAGAATATCCGGACGGTCGGGCTCCGCGCAAAAAAGCAGACGCTCTTTTCCACCAATAATCCGGAAATTCCGCTTGCAGTCTGGGTGCGGGAAGTCCTGAAAGGAACCTACCGGAACTATCTGGAGGAAAGCGCCGTGACCTTTCAACGGAAACAGGAATTGAGATCCCAGGCCTCTCCTGCGTTGCTCCGGTTACGGGATTTTTATCAGAACATTATCCGTGATGAAATCTATCAGGAAAAGGTCAGGAAGTATTACCGGAAAATAGCTGGAACGGACCGGTTGAGGGACGATCGTGTCGTGCAACAAAAATTCCGGGAAATTTCTGATGAAACCGACTGGCTCAGGCGGGAATATGAGACGATTATGTCGGAAAGTTATGGTTTGTTTTCCTGGAAAAAACTCCCGGGGCAGAGTACATTATACCCGGTTTTCCGGCTTGAATCAGAAGAAAAGATCAAAAAACTGGATGCGTGTGTACGGAAATTCTCGCAGTGGGAACGGTCGTTTGA
>NZ_PIZH01000359.1 GCF_002835825.1 Methanoregula sp.
GAGTTTGCGTTACGGTTCAGCCCGGACGGAAATGACTTCTTGGTTGTCCGGGACCGGCTCGTGATCGGGTGCGAGGTTGCGGCATGCAGCCCGGCCGGGATGCTGCCGGCGGAAACGGCGATCCCCGGGCGCGGCGAGATCGTTGTCTCGAACGAGAACGGCCTGGTCCAGTACAGCGCCAGCGTGCCGGAAGGGTGCAGCCTCACGGCAAACGAGATCATCCCGCTCTTCTTCCGGGGCAAACGGCTGCCGGAGAAGACCCTTCTCCTCGAGACCGTGTACGGGTATCCCCTCCCCCACAGCGAGAAGTTCTTCGACCGCATCGCTGTCTACGACATCGACCCCAAGCTCCCCAAGAGAGGGGTGGTCGTCACCGGCCGGCGCGATCTCGAGGAGGACGGCAGCAACCTCGCCCTCGTTATCAGGAGTATTGGCGATGACCCGCACAAGAAGCGCAAGTTTTCAAACCTCCTGCGCGACACCCTGCCGTTTGTGGAGGACTTCTCAGTGACGAAGTTCATGGATGTCTCCCTTGTCCTGACGCTGAAGGAGCGGTATATCAAGAGTTACGAGCTGCCCGCTTCGTCCCTCTCGGATGGCACCATCGTCATCTTTGCCATGATCATCGCCCTGTACTTCGAGGACCGGCCGTTCATCGTCATCGAGGAGCCGGTCAGCCACATCCACCCGTTCCTGGTCGGCCGGCTGATGGCAATGATGAAGGAGGCTTCAGAAAAGAAGCAGGTGATGGTGACCACCCACAGCACCGAGGTGGTCAAGTACGCAGGTCTCGACGACATCCTCCTCATCTCCCGGGACAGCGAGGGGTACTCCGTCATCTCCCGCCCGGGCGACAAGGAGGAGGTGCGGGCATTTCTCGCCAACGAGATCGGGATCGAGGAGCTCTACGTCCAGAACCTGCTGGGATTCTAAGCCATGAAGAAGCGCCTGTTCATCATGGTCGAGGGGGAGGACGATGTCCGGTTCTTCGGCCGGCTCATCAAGCCCCTGCTCCTCCCATCCTACCACTCGGTCGAGATCATCCCGTATGCCTGCATCAAGCGCGAGAAGGTGAACAAATTCCTAAAAAGTGTCCGGCTGATGAAGAACGACTACATCTTCGTTGCCGACATCGACCAGGAGCGCTCCGTCCGGGACAAGAAGCAGATCCTGTACTACCGGTTCAGCGAGGTCGACGACCGGAGCATCGTCATCGTGATCCGGGAGATCGAGAGCTGGTACCTGGCCGGTGTGCCCGTTGAGACCGCGCAGGGCCTCGGTATTCCCGATCTGGCGTCCACCGACGGGATAACCAAGGAGGACTTCAATACCCGCATCCCCCCGCAGTTCGACTCCCGGATCGACTTCATGTTCGAGCTCATGAAGTCCTTCTCGATAGAGACCGCGGTACGGAGGAACGCCTCGTTCCGGTTCTTTGTCGACCGCTACCTTGCCGGGCGGGAGTCGTTCGAGCTCCTCCCCCTGCCGGCAGGGGCCCCGGGCAGGCGGGAGTGAGTTCATCGAAACGATTATTGAGCTGGTGGCGCCATTCTGTGGTACCGGTATTGTGGATAAGGAGGTTTTTGTATGGATATGGAATGTTACATCTGCACCATCTGCGGGCACCAGTACAATCCCAAAAAGGGCGAACCGTTGCAGAACATCGGATCCGGTGTCAGGTTTGCCGATCTTGCGGCGGACTGGGCCTGCCCGGTCTGTTTTGCCGAAAAGCGGCTTTTCCGGAAGGAGTGAGAGGGAACCATGGCAGCACGCACAATAGCACGGGATGTCTTCTCGGTCGGGGCGATCGATTTCGACCGGCGGCTCTTTGACGAGCTGATCCCTCTCCCGGAAGGGACGAGCTATAACGCCTACCTCATCAAAGGCAGCGAGAAGACAGTGCTCATCGACACCGTGGATCCGACGAAGGAGTTCGAGCTCATCGAGAACCTCGTGAAGCTGGGCATCGAGACGCTCGATTACGTGGTCATCAACCATGCCGAGCAGGACCATGCGGGTTCGCTGCCGATGATCTTAGAGTTCTTCCCGATGGCAAAGGTGGTTACGAACGAGAAGTGCCGCGATCTCCTCATCGCGTTCCTCCACGTGCTTCCCGACGTCTTCCATATCGTGAAGGACGGGGACACGCTCCCGCTCGGCGATCGGACCCTGCAGTTTTATCTCACGCCGTGGACACACTGGCCCGAGACCCAGGTAAC
>NZ_PIZH01000360.1 GCF_002835825.1 Methanoregula sp.
GTTGTCACGGTGCCATCAGCGGCTCTGCACCGGACTATGAGTCTGTAAAAGGGCATAGTCCTTATTCAACCACCAGGATAAAATTTGGATCCGGACGTAAAATCTCACCAAAAAATGTGAACGGAAAAAAAGATGGAACAATTGCAGCATTTACAAATTAAGTTGGTAACTATTCAGCCCGCCCGTTAAGCGTGTAACGGGATGAAAGGCGTTCCCTGAAAAGCCCCGGCAAGCGAATCGAGAACCGGCCTCTCATTTTTCTTGACGGTTGAGATATATCCGCGAATCCTGCAGAAAGCGGCAGCCCCCACTTCGCTGCGGAAGGTACCGGAGATTTTCTGCTGGAGTTTGGCCATTCGGATATCCCGTTCCGCCAGATTATTCGTGAAGGGAATTGAGAAATTGTACATGAACGCCAGGATCTCGTGAGGGAAATTCCTGCACCGGTTGAGCAGGTTTTTCGCTTTAGACTGTTTCTTACGACCGCGTTTAGTTGGAGAATCCGAAATGACTGCGGAGGGGATCTCGTTCAATCCCTTTTCAAGGATCCGGAAATACCGCTCTTCGAAATCCGCAATCTTCGAAGAACCGAGAGAACACGAGTGCGCCCGTGCAGCATCCACCTCCTGTTTGATCTCCAGAATCAGAGAATGCAGATCCTGACTCCATGTTTGCTGATAATTCTCCGAGATGCCGTTCAACTCGCGAAGCAGATGAGCGTTGCAGATCGCATGACGACCCGGGTACCGGAAGTAAGGAGCCCAGAAATCATGAACCATCGTACCTTTGAACCGGGGCAGGATCTGCATATCGTCGGTTGCCCGTTTTCCCCGTTTTCGGTGATGACCATACCACGTCAGGAAATCGGTACTTGCAACGTGTAACCATTGCCTGATTCCAGCAACCCGCATACCGGTCTCGTCAACATGAATTACATCTGATCCGGTCAGGAGTTCTCGTATTTGTTCTTCAACTCCTGCAAGGTTCCGGTAGTTCTCCCAAACTGCATTCACCAGGGTCCCGGTGCTCAAAGAACGTCCGAAGATATCGGAGAAAGTCTCCCGGATCCGATCATAAGGGATCAGTTGGTAGACGCAAAGATACACCATCAGTGCCTTGAGGTTCTGGCCATACTGGACGGGGAACTGCACATCCGACGGGAAATCTGCCCGGTTCACCCGGCCACAGTGCGGACACCGTTTATGCTCGGCGCGGTGTTCGGTTACCTGTATCCGGAACTCAGCGTCATGAACCTGGCGACGCTCAATCTTGACCGGGTTCTCATCCACAAGTGATGCTCCGCATCCCTGGCATTCCCGAACCTGATGTACTTCGATCTCATCCGGGTTGTCCACCATCTCAAGGGTCTGGCCTTTATGCCCTTTCTGTCCACCGGGCGGTCTTTCTCCTCTTTTCCGGGGACTCTGGACTCTTCTGAAGCCATCCATCGATGGCGGCTGACTGCTGTTCCGACTGGTCCGGTTTAACCGCGCCTCTAACTCGGCTATCCGCGCTTCCAATTGGACTATCCTTTCAGTGAGTTGGGTGATAAGGCGATCCTGTTTCTCTATGATGTCAACTACGGCTTCCGGATTTGTCCGGCATAATTCCAGTAACTCGGCCCGGTTGACTGCCATCTATTGTTATTGAGGTACTCTTAGTATTTCGATCTGCCGGTTTGGTTCGCGAGAAGGGGGCTGAATAGTTACAAAATAACAAGGTAGAACGGTTTGGAATTGGAATTTCTCCCCCTCTGCCGACTTTTCGAAGCACCGTATTCCCAATAAGTATTTCATACGTAAAGGGAATCGCCGGATATCCCTCGAACGGACTTTGTGCTTCCCAGGATGCCAAATCAAGAATAATCTCTCCATGCGGGGTCGCTTTTTTCACGGTGTCAAAAGGGTAATGGATTTGATCTTCATATCCTCCATTTTCTTTTAAGTGAGCTATCAATATTTTCCGGGTTGTGTCATCTGTTACAAAATCGATATCCTGAGATCCATAATACGGGTTATATGCATCAACAGCCCAGCCACCAATCAAAACGGTTGCTGGCCTTTCCCGATTCAACTGTCCGGAAATCAATCGTGTTATTATCTGAAGTTCGTCACGGGATAATTCGACAATTGCCGGAGAAGGATTATAGGAAGATCTAGAGTATCTCATACTTTTCGACCATAACTCTTGTTAAGTCCATTGCACTATATCCCAAACC
>NZ_PIZH01000361.1 GCF_002835825.1 Methanoregula sp.
GATCTCGAGTTTTCCCTTGACATCCAGTTTCCGGATCTCGTGGGGTTCGAGTTTGTAGTGCGATTTCAGTTTGCCGTGGACCAGTGCCTGGTAATCGAAGGTCTCGGTGCAGAACAACCCGATCACGAGCCGGAGGGATTTGGCGTAGGGTTTCAGGAGGTCGTTGTCGCTTGTGCGGATCCGGGCAAGAGCCTGCACGGCACACGGGACACCGACAACGGCGATCTTTTTGAATTTCCGCTCAACAACCGCGTTCTTGAGTGCTGCGAGGAGCGGCACCCACCAGCTGTACCGGCTCCCGGCCTGCTGGATGAGGACATCCGACTTCGTAATGACCACCGATGACGGGCGGAGAGTCCAGCGGTCTTCTGTCACGGTCACCACGGCATCGATAAGCCCTTCGTCCAGTGCGTTGGCAAGGAGTGCCGTGACCGCCCCGCCGCTCTGCTTTTTCGGTACGTCGAAGGCTGCCTTTGCCGTGACCATCTCGAGGAACGGACCGATCTCTTCCTTCGGCTGTTCGCCGATGCGGGGGCATACCGCATAACACGCCCCGCACTGAACACTGTCCGTTGCTTCCTTGCAGTACCCGGTGCTGACCGGGCTTGTCACCATCTCCCCTTCCGTAAAGGAGAGTGCATCGGCCGGGCAGACTGCCACGCAGGCACCGCAGCCCGAACATTTCCCGGTGTCCCAGACCTCGCTTTTCAAATCAAGGTAACTTTTTGCTGCCATTTCTCACTCCCAGGTATACTTGTTCGCAAACGGACGAGCGCTCGACGGGATGATCCGCGAATAGTCAGCAGCGAGCAGGACTTTTGCATCCATGCCGAATGCCTGTGCAAAATCCTCCAGGATCGGACGGATCATCTCTTTCTGTTCTGCTGTGAGCGGCTGCTGTTTTGCCCCGACGCCGAGATATTTCTCATCAGCCTTTCCCCGGACAATGATCTCGCCGCCATGGATCCCGCTTCCGACTCCCCGCTCGCTGATTGGTGCAACGCCATTTAAGCCGAGGACGATGAGGAGTCCCCCGGCCATGTATTCGCCGAGGAATGCCCGGGCCGATCCCCCGACAACAAGGATCGGGCGCTTCTCCATGTACTGCTTCATGTGGATCCCGCCGCGGTACCCGATGTTGTCCCGGACATAGACCCGGCCGCCCCGCATGCTGTGGGCCACCGCATCCCCGGCGCTGCCGTGGATGATCACCTTGCCCTTGTCCATGGTGTTGCCCGGCGCATGGTCAGCATTGCCGTTCACCACAATGGTCGGCCCGCTCATGAACATGGCAAGGTCGCCACCGGGGACCCCGTTGACCGTGATCGTCACGCCCTCGCCGCGGAGACCGTCCCCGATGAACCGCTGGCCGAGCACATTGTCGATGACGATCTCCTTTGCCCCGTTTGCAACGGCGGTCCGGATCTTCTGGTTGAGGGGCGTGTAGTGGAGGTCCCGTGCATCGATCTTTACGGCTCGCATGGTTCAGGCCCCCACGGTCTGGACATCCAGGACTTTCAACAGGCCTTCGTCCAGCATGTATCCCCGGAGCCGGTCACGGTTGCCCCGCAGGCTCTCGATGCTGTTGATGCCGGCAGCTCCCATGAGCTCGGCGAGCTCGTCGGTCCAGCCATGGATGAGGTTTGCGACCTGCGTTGCATTGGTCTCCGGGTCCAGGCGCCGGGTCAGTTCCGGTTTCTGCGTTGCTATGCCCCAGGCGCAGTTCCCCCGGTAGCAGGTGCCGCAGACCCGGCAGCCCATGGCAATGAGGGCGGACGTGCCGATGTATACGGCGTCGGCTCCGAGGCAGATGATCTTTGCCACATCGGCACTCTCGCGGATGCCGCCGCTTGCGATGATGGAGACCTCGTTCCGGATCCCCTGGGACCGGAGCTTTGCATCCACGCTTGCAACGGCTGCTTCGACCGGGATACCGACATTGTCGCGGAAGACCCGGGGTGCTGCACCGGTCCCGCCACGGAACCCGTCAATGACAACCGCGTCAGCGCCGGACCGGGCGATACCGGCAGCGATCGCGGCCGAGTTGTGGACAGCGGCGATCTTGACAAAGACCGGCTTCTTCCACTCGGTCGCCTCTTTCAGGCTGCGGACGAGTTGTTTCAGGTCTTCGATACTGTAGATATCGTGGTGGGGTGCCGGGCTGATGGCATCGCTGCCCTCCGGGATCATGCGGGTGCAGGAGACATCGGCACAGAC
>NZ_PIZH01000362.1 GCF_002835825.1 Methanoregula sp.
GTATCACGATCCTTGGTGACGGGGATGTCGTACCGGTGCTTGATGTAAACACGATGGTGTAGGAGAAAATTATGAAATTATCTACCGTTCAAACCGATGCAATCCAGGAACTCGCAAATATCGGCGCTGCCCACGCAGCAACTACATTATCCACGATGCTTGGAAGTTCTGTTGAGATGAGCGTTCCTGCCATTAAGGCGATCGATATATCGGAACTGGGGTCATACATGGGAGAGGAATCGGCCGCAATGGTCGCTTTTGAACTCCAGGGCGAGATCCAGCATGGGGGCTACATCATCTTTTACATCACCAAGGAGTCGTCGATCCGTCTCACCAATACCATGCTTGGCCTCACGGACATGAACCGGACCATGAACGAGATGGACGAGAGTGCTCTCATAGAAGTGGGAAATATCATGGTCTCGGCGTTTCTGGATGCAACAGCCGAGCTGCTTGGATTTATCATGCTCCCGTCACCCCCGGCACTCAGTCTCGATATGGCACATGCTGCCATGTCCTCGCTCATCGCCCAGATGGGCGATGATGTAAACGAAGTCCTGCTCTTCTCCACAGAACTGATCTGCGAGGAGCACAAGATTGACAGCGATATCATCATGCTGCCGGAGACGAAGACTCTTGCAAAGATCGTTGAGATGATGGAAAATATGATGAAAGGTATCTGAAAACTGCGTTGAATACCATGGCCGACTCTTTATCCATGGACGGACAAACGGCGATGATTGGCATAGGCGAATACCGTGTCGGTTCGTTCCAGATGATGACCATTGGTCTTGGTTCCTGTATCGGCCTCATGCTGTATGACGACTCCCAGAAAGTTGGTGCCATGGTGCATATCATGTTACCCGAGAGTGCGGGCCGCCAGGACCGTCCGGGAAAGTATGCAGATACCGCAATCCCGCTGCTGATAAAAGAACTTGGGGCCCTCGGGTGCAAAAGTCGTTCCCTTGTCGCAAAGATGGCCGGCGGGGCATGCATGTTCGAATATTTTGGCACCAACCTGAACATTGGTGAGCGGAATGCAGAAAAAGTCAGGGCTCTCTTAAAAGAACACAATATACCGCTGATTAAGGAAGATGTTGGCGGGAAAGTCGGTAGATCCGTCACATTCCACCCGGCAAGCGGCGGAAAGGTCTCTGTCCGGAGAGCAGATGGCACCACCGGTGTATTATAACCTGACCTGGTATACCCGGGTCATTGTTTTTTTCTTGCTGCTGGCTACTCTCCTTGCAGTATTCCCCGTTACGGCGGCAACCGTTACGGATGTACCCTATACCATCACCCTGTTTATCCCATCCTCAAATAGCATCCCCACCACGCAGATCATGGATCTTATCAATGAATACAATTCAAGCGGTAATATCCTCATGGCAACATCGTACGGGTTATCCCGGTATGATGGCACCTGGTCGACAAAACGCATGACGTTCACCAATCTCTCCGAAGGCCTGCTTGACGATTTCATAACCTCCATTGAATATGACAGCACGGGAAACCTCTGGATCGGGTACTCCGAAGGAATCCAGATTTACAATGGGGTCTATTATATCACCCTCCGTGACCAGGAGTTCTTTAAAAGCCTCAGGATAAATGATATCCAGCGCTGGAATAACGAGATGTGGATAGCCTCCGGGAATGCAGGCCTGCACCGTTACCGTGATGGGAACTGGACATGGTTCCAGCCATTTTCCCGGGGCGGACCCGGGTTTTACGAAGCCAATGCCATGATCTGGGACCACGATGCAAATGTCACCCTTATTGCTACTGCCCGGGAAGGGATATGGATCATCCGGTCCCAGGATGACCCGGTGATATTCGAGTGCATTGCCAGCAGGGACTCCACATATGGAAAACTGAATGAATTGAAACGGGACCACTCAGGTGGGATCTATTTCTTCAATTATACCACCGTGGCCCACTACTCTCTCAATCGAGGGTTCACACCGGTGCTTACCAGCAGTGATCTTTCCATCATCAACCCGCCCATCAATGATCTTGTGTCCGGGCCAGACGGTAAACTCTACCTGGCAACAGATAACGGCATCTACATTTGGGAAGAAGGCAGGGTATTCCGTCATCTCAGCCGGTTCGAGGGGATAGGTACAAATTCTGTGGTCCGCACGGTCAACATCGACAAAATGAACAGGATATGGTTTTCAAC
>NZ_PIZH01000363.1 GCF_002835825.1 Methanoregula sp.
GTGTGGTGCCGCATCAGGGAGAACCGGCGTTCTTCGTCCACCATGCCCTTCACGCGGTCGCCGCGCCCAAGGATGCCGCCCGCAATGTGGTGGAGGACAACCTCGCCGACTTTGATCACATTGTCGACGCGGACCATGCTCTCAGACGAGACCAGCGTCCCGGTATCGGCCGGCTGACCCCCGCCCTCCGGGTAGAAGACCGTCTGGTCGAGGACAACATAATTGTCGAAGAAGTCGATGACCACCGCCTCGAACTCGATCTCGGAGCTCTGCTCGTAATAGAGTTTTCTCGTCGGGGGAAGCGCCTGGACCCGGGTCGCATACGTTGCCGTACTGTCCTCCCCGGCCTCCCGCTGGGACTCGGAGTGCTGGTCGGCAACGATCGAGTAGAAGTTGTCGGGAAGCTCGACCACCGCCCCCTCCTTTGCCGCAATGTCACGGACCATCTCGGGCTGGATGCCGTGGGAGTCGTACAGGGTGATGATCTCGGCAAGCGGCACGCGCTGGCTCTTTGCTTTGTAGGTCTTAGCCACCTTCTGGACGATCCGTGTCCCGCGTTCGATAGTTGCGGCATACTTCTCGGTCTCGCGGTCTACGATCTCGTGGACAACGGCCATGTCCTGCTCGAATTTTCCGGTACCGATGATGCGGATCTGCTCCTCAATGAGATCGGAGAGCGGGTCGCTGATGCCGAGTTCATGCATCATGCGCAGCGTCCGCCGGATGACAAGGCGGGCAAGGTAGCCTTCGCGGACATTGGAGGGCACGATGCAGTCGCCGAGCATGTACGCAAGGCACCGGGTGTGGTCGACGATGGCGTAGACCTTCTCGACCGGAGTTATCATCTTGTCGAGCTTTTCGGGTGAAATATCGATGGCAGCGGCCACTTTTTTGCGCAGGTTGAAGAGGTTGGTACCCGAGATGTCCATGAGCCCCGCGTACTTCGCATTCAGGGCAAGGATCCGGGTATAGTCCGGGTTGTCGAGATGATGGCTGAGGCCTGCCGCGCCCATGACATGGCTGACCATCTCCGGGAATACCGCGTCGTAAATGGTGGGCGAGCCCTTCGATGCCCAGACAAAGCGCTCGAGGCCGTAGCCGGTATCGACGATGCGCAGTTTCATCGGGTAGTACATCTCGCCCTTGAGATCGTACCCTTTTCCTTGAGTTTTCTGCCTCCCGAGGCTCATGAAGACGAGCGTTGCGACCTCGAGGCCGCCGATGAGGACCTCGACGCTCGGGCCCGCGTTCCCGCCGCCGATCCACGGGTTCTCCTTATACGTTACTTTGGTGATGTCTCCGCCAACCGACGCGATGAACTGGTCACAGAGCTCGACTGTCCGGTCCTTCCAGTAGATCTCCTCGTTTGGCGTATTGAAGGCATGGTGCGCCATCATCTCGAACGTGGTGAGGTGCCGGCCTGATTTTCCCACCGAGTCCAGATCGTTTAAGCGGATGCACGGCTGGGAGATCGTGAGCGGGTTTGCCGGAGGGGGGACCACGCCGCTTGTGACGAACGGCTGGAAGTCTGCGATGGATGCGATGGTTAAGTAGATATCGTCCCGCCAGCGGGCGACCACCGGGTACCGCTCGATCCGCGTGTGCCCCTGTTTCTCGAAGAAGGAGAGGTAGGCCTCCCGCATGGAGTCGATGGTATGGGGACGGAAGATCGGGTTGCCGATGAACGAGTAGGGTTCGCAGGGCGCATCCCCGCAGACCTCGCGGGAACTGTCCCGGGTCCAGAACGCGGAGCCGCAGCTTTTACAGGTTTTGCGGACAAGCCCCTGGGTTTTGAAGTAGTCGAGCTGGTATTCCTCTTCAAGCATGCAGAATCACACAATCGTCAGTACAGTTGCATGCGAACGGTAATCTAGGTTTTGCTTTGGGCCTTTTTTCCTGATATCGCAGGGTACAGGCCGGGGGACAAGAGATAACAGCCGGAATTTTTTGGCGGTCATGGAAGACGTACCCCGTGTTTTTTCCAATTTCCCATCCTTTATCTATCCGGTTCCACCAACACGTAGTATCAAGAAAATTTTAAGAGGAGATGAGATGTCAGAGATTTCAGGATCCCCGCTTGCCCGGCTGGTAGTGTTCATGATCGGTCTCGCGATTGCAGGAACGCTGGTTTCGGGTGTGCATTATTATACCGTTGACCTGCCGGCGCAACGGGCAC
>NZ_PIZH01000364.1 GCF_002835825.1 Methanoregula sp.
CTATTGCAATGCCGCGGTCCTCATCCCGGACTTCCACGGTTGCGGTTTTCTGGTCATCCTCGCCCTCTTCGAAGAGGATGGAGGTGACCTGGGCAGGGAGGAAACAGTTCTTCAAGAACTGCTCCACATTGCTGTTGTATTCCACGACCTCGATCTTCTTCCCCATGACCTCGGAAGCCTTCTTGATCGAGGCGCCTTTCTTGCCAATTGCAAGCCCCATGTCACCGGGATTGATGACAAAGATGAGCCGGGCATTGCGGTCGTCAACCACACAGTCGCGGCTCCCGGCGCCGGTCAGGCTCTCGAACTGGGAGATCAGGCGCATGCAGTCTTCGGTCAGTTTTACTTCGACCATAGAGTGCACCTGGTGTTACGCCCTCTTGAGGGAGAGAATATCTGACTCGCCCGGGCTGATGATGGCGAGGGTGCTGACCATGAACGGCTTACCGCAGGCCTTGCCGAGCGCAACGCTCGATCCCTCGAACGTGTGGATAAAGAGATTCTCGTTCGTGGAAAGTTTCTCTTTGAAGGATGCCGGGCAGTTGCCGGCAACGACGATCATCTGGGCTTTGCCTTCCTTGATGCATTTCTCGGTGTTGTTCTGGCCAAGGATGACGTTTCCTGTCTTGATTGCTCTTCTGAGTGAAGCATTAAAATCCATGTACAATTCCTCGTAGGTTTGTGCAATTAATTCTCGTTCTGCCTGATTGCTATCAGTTTTACATCGCCGGTGCCCAGCTGGATTGGCTGGCCCACGATGACGTTCTCGGTTACGCCGCTCAGTTCATCAACTTCATTTGCGACGGCCGCATCGAGCAGGTGGTTGACAGTCACTTCGAATGCCGCACGGGAGAGGACGCTCTCCTTCTCGCCGGCAATACCGTGACGGCCAATCTGCTTGACCTCGCCTTCCATGCACATCATGTCCGAGACGAGCATGAGATGGCGGACATCAACGGCGATACCCTGTTCGTTGAGGGTGGATACCGCCTCGTGGATCACCGCATTTCTCGCTGCCTCGATACCGAGGACCTGGGCGATCTCGCTGATGTTGTTGGTGCGGGTCCTTGTGGTGTCCACACCAGCGACATCAAATACGTCCTTAAGGTTGGATCCTTCAGTATAAAGTATATACTCCCCGGTCTCCTTCCTCACCACGACACGGATGATGTCGTCAATGCCCTGCACGATGACGTTCCTGACATGCTCGGCAAGCTGAAAGAGGTTCTGGTAGCTCTCCTTGTCCTTGGGCATGAATATGATGGTCGCAGCTGCCTCGTCGATCTCGTGCTCGAAGTCGCGGTAATGCCGCCGGTCGCGGATCTTCTTGGGGGCGACTTCCATGATCTCGGCAGGCGCGATCTTGCGCTTGTCGCAGACCTTGGTGTTTAAGTGGACGACCACCTGCATGTTCTCCATGTCGGTCGTGATGTCGCCAAACTCATGGAGCGGGGCCGCCTCGATCTGCCAGCTGACCTCCCGGGCCCGGTCACGGTCGTTTCCGTAATCGGGTTCAAGGAACACCGTCATCGTAGGCGTGCTGGGCTCTTTCCTCGCATCCATGATCTCGATGAGACGCGGGAGACCTAAGGTAACGTTGATCTCGGCCACACCGGCGTAGTGGAAGGTACGCATGGTCATCTGCGTGCCGGGCTCACCGATGGACTGGGCGGCGATGATGCCGACTGCCTCGCAGGCCTCGATCCGGGTGCTCTGGTACTCGTTAAGGACCCGTTCGAGAATCAGCTTGAACTGGGTATCCGTGATCTCCTTTTCGGCAAGGTACTTCCGGAGCTGCTCTTTTGTCTTTGGGGGGAGGGCTGCCGCCTCGATCTTCTTGTCGTATTTTGCATCGAGTGCCATGGTTATACCTCCTCCTTGAGGATACTCTCGACAATTCCCTTGACATCGACCGGATCGCCGAATGCGCTCTTGGTCGGGTCAGTGCCGTCCTCACCGTACTCGAACTGGATGATCTTGCCACCCGTCGACCGTACGGTGCCGTCATACGCGACTTTGAGATCCTGCAGCGCGTTTATCATCCTTCGCTGGAGGTACCCGCTCTGGGACGTACGGACCGCAGTGTCGACGAGACCTTCACGGCCACCGATGGCGTGGAAGAAGAACTCGGTCGGGTTGAGGCCGCCCTTGTAGCTGTGCTGGATGAA
>NZ_PIZH01000365.1 GCF_002835825.1 Methanoregula sp.
CCCGTGCTGTTCAGGGAGATCTTGGGTCCTCGTACCTTTCCCACCGGAGCACGCTCACCGAAATACTGTACTATCTCCCGACAACTATTCTGCTCTCGGTGCTTGCGATGTCAATCTCCATCATTGTCGGCATTCCTCTTGGGATTATTGCCGCTGTGCGGCAGAACGGGATCATCGATCACATCTGCAGAATTATCTCGGTACTGGGAAACTCAACCCCGGAATTTTTCCTCGCGATTGTGCTTCTCCTCATCTTTGCTATCGAACTGAGGATGCTTCCGGTTGCCGGAAGTGAGGGAATCCAGTACTTCATCCTCCCCTCCGTTGTACTATCTGTCGGCCTGATCGCGATGACTTCGCGGATTATGAGGACAAGCATGCTCGAGGTCCTTGAGCAAAACTATATCCAGACCGCGCGAGCAAAGGGATTGTCCCGTAACACAATCATTACCCGTCATGCGATCAAGAATGCTATGCTGCCGGTCCTGACCTACATGGGCACGCAGTTCGGCTGGCTTTTTGGGGGAGCGGTCATCGTGGAGAGTATCTTTGCTCTTCCGGGCATCGGGAGGCTCACTGTGGACGCCGTCGGGACGAGGGATATCATGATCCTGCAGGGGTGCATGATAACCTTCGCCCTCATTTTCGTTGTGATCAATCTCTTCGTTGACTTGTCGTATATCTATCTCAATCCCGCTATCCGGTACGAGGAGGTCTGAGATGGAGGCGGTTACTTTCGACAGTGCAGGGTATTTCTCCTCTGTGGCGGGCGCATGGGATGTTGTGCGGAAAAACCGAATCCTCCTGTCAGGCCTGGTGATATTTACTGCACTCTGTCTCATCACCATCCTTGCGCCATTTATTGCACCGCACGACCCGGCGGAACAGGACCTGGAAAACCGGTTTGCTCCGCCATCGCTCACCTATCCGTTTGGAACGGACCAGTTCGGGCGGTGTGTCTTCAGCAGGATCGTCTATGGGGGGCAGGTATCGCTTGCCATTGCCGTGATTTCAACCATTGTCTGCGTGCTGATTGGAATATTCGTCGGGCTGTATGCCGGGTATTACCGGAGACTTGATGGAGCCCTGATGCGGACAACGGACATCTTCCTCGCGTTCCCCTCCATTGTCCTTGCGCTTCCCATCATCGCCATCATCGGCCCGACACCCCTTGGGATCATCCTGGCAATCGTACTTCCCGGGTGGGCCAAGTTTGCCCGGGTGATCCGCGTCAGTACTCTGTCGGTGAAATCCAGCGGTTTTGTCGAGTCCGCAAAAGCGGTCGGTGCGTCCGACACGCACATCCTCTTCCGGCACATCCTGCCGAACTGTTACGGTCCGATCATCGAGATCGCAACGCTCGGCCTGGGGGCTAAGATCATCACCATCACCTCTCTTGGGTTTCTCGGCCTCGGAGTCCAGCCCCCGACACCGGAGTGGGGCACGATGATCAACCAGGGACTGACCCTTCTTGACCGGGCACCCATGATCGCTCTCTCAGCAGGTTCCATGATCGTCCTGTTCGTTCTTGCAACAAACCTGATCGGTTCAGAATTACGTTCGATTATCGACCCGAGGTCTGAAATGATTGCCATCTGATCAACACCGGTGTCAGGTGAGCCCAATGTGTCATATGAATCAGAGACATGGATACTTATCCGTGAGATCTCCTGCAAATAACACTGCGAATTACGGTTCCTGAACGCAGGAACCACGTTCCGGTACGGAATGCACGGACAATGCAAAAAATCCTATGACGGCAAGGACAAGGAGTGTACAGGCCGTGAATCCAGCTGCGGATCCGGCAATACCGATTACGATTCCGGTTACCACGGGACCGGTTGTATGCCCGATATCCATAACAGAAGAGAGGGCTCCCATGGATGCTCCGATCTTTTCGTGATCTGCAATTTCCGCCACGTATGCACTGGTCGCAACACTGGAGAGAGATAGACCGAACCCGAACAGGAGACTGGTGGTAATAAACCCCTCAAACGAGACCACGAGGGTGACTGACACCAGGGCAATCCTGATGGCAGGGAGACCATCCATGAGACGGACACGCTTGTAGAAACGGTCGGCCAGCCCGCAGAACAACTGCTTCGAGCGCTCCATTGCCAGGCTATGGACTGAGAACACAATCCCTAGCAGCAC
>NZ_PIZH01000366.1 GCF_002835825.1 Methanoregula sp.
AATCTCGCCTACCGCCGGCACTTCCCGTCCGTGAACTGGATCAAGAGCTACAGCCTCTACCTTGACTGCATCGCGGAATGGTATGACAAATCCATTGCCCGCGACTGGCGGGAACTCCGGGAGCAGGCAATGTACCTGCTCCAGAAGGAGGTCGAGCTGCAGGAGATCGTCCAGCTTGTTGGCCCGGACGCCCTGCCCGACAGCGAGAAGGCAATCCTCGAAGTTACGCGGATGATCCGCGAGGACTTCCTCCAGCAGAGCGCGTACAGCGATACTGACTCGTTCTGTCCTGTTGACAAGCAGTACCTGATGCTGAAGGTGATCATGACCTACTACGAGCAGGTGAACCTGGCGATGAACCGGGGCGTGAGCCTGCGGCAGGTGCAGGCACTCCCACTCCGGGCAACCATCGGGCGGATGAAGGAAGCGGCCGATGCGGATGCGGTCCGGAAGATGATCGATGAAGTGACTGCTGCGGTAGCGCGGCTGGAGGTGGAGCGATGAAGGACTCGTCTCTTCTCACGAAGGAATACCGGACCATTGACTATGTTTCAGGCCCGCTCATCTTTGTCTCCGGCGTCCTCGGTGCATCGTACGGCGAGATCGTGAAGATCACCTTAAAAGACGGCGAGGTCCGGACCGGGCAAGTGCTCGATATCTCGGAGGAGCATGCGGTCGTCCAGGTCTTCGAGGGCACGCGGGGGATCGACCTTGTCGGGACAACGGCCCGGTTTATTGGTGAGCCGGCCCGGATCGCAGTCTCAAAGGATATGCTGGGCCGGATCTTCACGGGCGTGGGAACGCCCCGGGACGGTGGCCCCGAGATCATCCCGGAGGCGGTGCTTGACATTGCCGGGGAGCCGATCAACCCGTCGGCACGGGACAAGCCGGCGGACTTTATCCAGACCGGCATGTCAGCGATTGACGGCCTCAACACGCTCGTCCGTGGCCAGAAGCTGCCGATCTTCTCCGGCTCCGGTCTCCCTGCGAGCAAGCTCGCTGCCCAGATCGCCCGGCAGGCAAAGGTCCGGGGCGAGGGCGAGGAGTTCGCGGTGGTCTTCGTTGCCATGGGGATCACGCACAAGGAGGCCTCGTTCTTCATGCAGGACTTCGAACGGACGGGGGCACTCGACCGCGTGGTCTTCTTCATGAACCTTGCCGACGACCCGACAGTTGAGCGGCTCGCGGCTCCCCGGTGCGGTCTGACTGTGGCAGAACACCTCGCTTTTGCCCACAACCTCCACGTGCTCGTGATCTTAACGGACATGATCAACTACTGCGAGGCGCTCCGCGAGATCTCGACTGCCCGCGAAGAGGTGCCGGGCCGGCGCGGGTATCCGGGCTACATGTACACTGACCTTGCCTCCATCTACGAGAGGGCCGGGCGGCTGAAAGGAAAGAAAGGCTCGATCACGCAGATCCCAATCCTGACGATGCCCGATGACGACATCACCCACCCGGTTCCCGACCTCACGGGCTACATCACGGAGGGGCAGATCGTGCTCTCGCGTGACATCTTCCGGCGCGGCGGCGACCCGCCGGTCGATGCCCTGCCCTGCCTCTCGCGGCTCATGAATCTCGGGATCGGCCCGGGCAAGACCCGGGAAGATCACCGGGGCGTTGCCGACCAGCTCTATGCCAGCTATGCGTACGGACGCGACCTGCGACGGCTCGTGGCAATCGTGGGCGAGGAAGCGCTCACGGACCTTGACCGGAAGTACCTGAAGTTCGCGGATGCATTCGAGCGGCATTTCATCACGCAGGGAGATGAAGACCGGGCCATTGAGACCACGTTTGCCATTGCATGGGACCTCTTCTCGACCCTGCCGGTCGATGAGCTGAAACGGATCAAGCGCGAGCACATCGCGAAGTACCACCCGGCAGCGCATGAGGCAGCTGCGCAGCAGGAAAAGAGCGGGGATGTGAAGAGCGAAGGGAGTTAGGGAGCTGAACGGACATGGAGCAGGTCAAGCCCACGCGGATGGAGCTGATGAAGAAGAAGGCGCAGATCAAGCTTGCTGAGCAGGGCCGTGACCTGTTGCGCGAGAAGATGGACGCGCTTATCCAGGAGTTCTACAAGATCCTTTCCAGCGTCTCGGACTCGCGCGACGAGCTTGAACAGATCTCACGGGCCGCTGACCTTGCGCTGATG
>NZ_PIZH01000367.1 GCF_002835825.1 Methanoregula sp.
TTGGGTCTAACTTAAATTTTGCTTAATCGGCGGGCGCGCCTTTGCCAACCTCGGGATACTGTACCTGATCCGATGCTAAATTAGGGCCTGTTCTCGTTTCCGTTGTGTCGCAATCGTGGTAATGGACGCGATCAACCCTGATGCTTGAGTACACCCAGTAAAAGAACACCGTTCCGCAGGCACCGCACAACCGCTGCCAGTCCTGCACCCGGCACAACCGGGACAGGCAAAAAAAGATCCAGGGGGATGATTCCCTTACGTGGAATCTGCCGAATCGTAGATCAGGCAGAAGTAGCGGGACATAAGAAGCGTCAGCGGCGCCAGGAGCAGGAACTCGATAAAGAGACCCAGGTACGGGCTGACGATGAAGTTGAGGGCCTCGATGACCCCGATGAAGACCATCTCGACGATGATGATGACAATCATCGCGATGATGTAGTTGACCCACCCGATCCTGCCGATGGTTTCGATGATGGCGCTGAAATTGAACGCCTCGCCCATGCTGCCGGTCCGTGCAAACCGGATGACACCGATCGTTGCAAAGAGTCCCGTGATGGCTGCAACGATGAGGAGCACAACGATCCCGATCAACACGCCGCCGATGATCTCCACCAGTGCTGCGGGGTTCTCAACATACGCGAGAATACCGGCGCCAATCACGAACATGGCGATGATGAAGCAGGGGATTACCCAGATGATGCTGATGATGGCGTACTTGATACCATCGATGATAAGTGTCCCCCACCCGTCAACTTCGGGTGCCGGCTTCTCGCCGCGGAACACCTTCAGGCTGTACCCCAGCAGGGGGATCGTGAGCAGGAGCGTTGCGATCAGGAACAGCAGGTACTGTTTCCACTTGCCGACAATGGCGTCCTTTGTATAGGCAAAGGAGTCGCCGAGCATGGTTGCGTAATCCATTGTTGTGTTTCACCTGTTACCGTGTAAACCGGCTCCATTATATTTGCCGAACTATTATTAAAGCATGCGGGAAGGCCCGATTGGAAAATCCATTCTTTTAAATGCGTTTTGGTCGGATTCGCCGCGTTTTTGCCGATTGCACTGGATTTGCGGGCAGTTATTCCGGAGAGCAGAGTGCGGAACTGCTGCACGGAAAGGATCAGGCTTAACACGGTCCCGGCATTACCATTGATCCATGCGAAAGCCCGTTGCCAGAAGAGCCGGAATGATCTCTGCCCTGCTCCTCATCCTGCTTCTGGTCCCGCTCCTCCTGTCAGCGGGCTGTTTGTCCGGATCCGGTGAAGGCAGGGCACCTGTCACGACTACGACAGCAGCACCGGCTGCAGTCACGCATCCGGCAACAGTGCTGGTCACGCTTCCCGCACCCACGCTGCCGCCCGCGGAAACGGCAGCGGTTATAACAGCCAGCCCGGACGTTTTTCCCACAACGGCACCAGCCACGACATGGGTTGTCCCGACGTATGGCGCAACCGGCGATCCCCGGATTATTGTCCTGAACTTCCAGAAAGAATACTTCAACGCAGACATTCCCGATTGCGGCATGAGGAAATTCTTCCCTGAAGCTGCCGGGGACCCCGCGTACGGCATTGCCGGCCGCCAGGGAACACTTGTTGCCTATCCGGAAGATGAGATCCGCAGGTTCATTGAGACCAATGCCGTGACAAATGTAACCACGGTCGAGGCCGGCCGGAGAATCACCGATTACATCGAGCCCGCAACATTGGGTGGCCCTGTATGCTCCAGGACGGTATCCACCCCCACATGGAACTTTGTCCTGATCAATGCGACCATCATGGGGAGGAACGCCCTTCCGGCCGAATATGCGGTCGGGTTCAATGTACGGTCAAAAGGCATTGTTGTTGCGCAGATCCGGGAAGACCGGACTCTCACTCTTGATACCCCGGAGATCTTCGCGCTCTATGTCCCGCTGAAGACCGCCGAGATGGAGCGCTTCGACAGCGTTGAGATGGTCTTTGCACGGAAGAGATGATTCACGGTTGTGGGTTTGCCGTGATTAAAGCCACGGGAATGCAGCCATGCGAAAGGAATGCGAATCACGCCAGTGTGTCATGATAGGGAGAGCCGTGGTTTTTTCATGACTGCAGGGGAATGGACTCCCCACCCTCCGATCAGATAAAGAAAAAAACAGATGGGGGCTTTTACCCCGTGATAC
>NZ_PIZH01000368.1 GCF_002835825.1 Methanoregula sp.
GCATGCCCTTGAGTCGGTCTCGATGAAGGTGCCGAAGAACCGGGTCACTGCCCTGATCGGCCCCTCAGGCTGCGGGAAGTCGACCCTGCTGCGGTGCTTCAACCGTTTGAATGATCTCATCGATCACGTGAAGATCACAGGCGAGATCACGCTCGACGATGAGAACATCCATGCGCCGTCCACCGATGTCGTGACCTTAAGAAAGAAAGTCGGCATGGTCTTCCAGAAACCCAACCCGTTCCCAAAAACCGTCTTCGACAACATCGCCTATGGCCCACGGGTCCACGGGATCCGCGACAAGTGCGAGCTCGACCGGATCGTGGAGCAGAGCCTCCGCCATGCTGCCCTCTGGGACGAAGTGAAGGACCGGCTGAACGACTCGGCCCTCGGGCTCTCGGGAGGCCAGCAGCAGCGGCTCTGTATAGCACGGACGCTCGCTGTCGAGCCCGAAGTGATCCTGATGGACGAACCCTGCTCGGCACTCGATCCGATCGCAACCGCGAAGATCGAGAACCTTATCGAGATGCTTAAGGCCGATTACACGGTCATCATCGTGACCCACAACATGCAGCAGGCAGCCAGGGTCAGTGATTACACGGGGTTCATGTACCTCGGCAAGCTGATCGAATGCGGAAGGACCAAGCAGATCTTCGAGCACCCGGCCGAGGAACTGACCGAGAATTACATTACCGGGCGGTTCGGGTAGGTGAACCATGGCAGAAAAATTCCATACGGAACTATCAGAACTCAGGAAAGAAGCAGTGGAGATGGCACACTTTGGGAGATCCATGCTGCGGGATGCTGTTGATGCCCTCATCCGGCAGGACACCGAACTTGCCGTCTCTGTTGTCGGGAGAAAGGAGGAGATCCACACCATGGAGGTCCGGCTCGAAGAGCGCTGCTACCAGCTCATTGCGCTCAACCAGCCGATGGCAAAGGACATGCGGATCATCGCCTGCACCCTCAAGGTGATCACGGCCTCGCTCCGCATCGGGCGGTACGGGAAAGTTATCGCAAATATCGTCCGGGACCTCTCCGACAACCCGCATATCGCGAACCTGATGAGCCTTCCCCACATGGCAGAACTGGTGATCGACATGGTCGACGACGCGATCAAGGCCTACGAGACCGACAACCTCCGGCTCATCGAGGCGTTCTCATCCCGTGACGATACCATCGACGCCCTCCGCCACTCGATCTTCCGGCAGGGGATCACCTACATGATGGAAGACCCCCGGACCATCTCGCGGTGCACGCACTATATCATGGTCGCCCGGTACCTCGAACGCTGCGCCGACCATGCCTGCAAGATTGCCGAGAATGTGCAGTATATGGAGACCGGGGAACGCGTGGAGATCCACTAAGGATGAAAAGGAAGCCCGGGTCATGGAACCAAAGACGGTCCTCTTCATCTGCTCGTTCAATTCAGTCCGGTCGCAGATAGCAGAGGGGCTGCTCAATGCCCGGTGCCCGCGCCGGTACCGTGCGTTCTCTGCCGGGGTAGCCCCCGGCGGCCTGAGCCCGTACGCTGTCCTTGTCATGAGGGAGGAGGGGATCGACATCTCCTCGCAGAAGTCCAAGAGCCTATCGGCATTTCCCTCCATGAAGTTCGATTTTGTAGTCACGATGTGCGACCATGCGAAACTTGCGGCAACGGGTGCCATTCCCGAAGGGACAACACGGATCCACCGGGATTTTGTCAGCCCCTCCGAGGTACAGGAAAATAAAGAGCTCGTCTTTGCGGAGTTCCGGGCCCTCCGGGAGGATATCGATGCCTGGCTGTCGGATATCTTTCCTGACTGCCCCAAAACAGGGGAACCCGGAAATAGGGAGACAGAACCATGACAACACCTGACAGAAAGAAACAGCCTCCGGCAGGGAACGCCCTGCCGGGGAACAGCGCACAGCCGGTACGTGTCCTCTTCATCTGCACGCACAACTCCGCACGGTCGCGGATGGCCGAGGGATACTTAAGGCAGCAGTACGGCTATCTCTTTCTCGCCGGGAGCGCCGGGACGGAACCCCGCCCGGCCCACCCGATGGCCGTGACGGTCATGCAGGAGATAGGTATCGATATCGCGAAGGGTCGCTCACGACACCTTGACGAGTTCAGGGACTGGGGGCCGGATATCGTCGTCACGGTCTGCGAC
>NZ_PIZH01000369.1 GCF_002835825.1 Methanoregula sp.
CTGAAGAGGATCTTCTTCCATAAAAGGGAATTTTTATCCTTCCTGCGCTTTGCCCTGATATTCAACATCCTCTTCTTTTCGACCATGCTGTACCTGGTCGAATACGATGCGCAGCCCGACAAGTTCTCCAGCATCCCTGCCGCGATGTGGTGTGCGGTGATGACGGTAACGACGGTCGGGTACGGGGACATCTACCCGGTTACGGTTGCAGGAAAGATCATTACCGGGCTTGTCACGATAACCGGGGTCATCCTCCTGGCCGTGCCTGCGGCAATCCTCGCCTCCGGGTTCATGGAGGAGCGGGAGCGGATGCGGCACATGATGAGCGACCGGCACGCGTCCCTCCACTCGGAGTTGGAGCTCGTAGAAAGGGCAGGGATGCTCCGGGACAAGGGAATCCTGTCCGATCAGGAGTTCGAGGAGTACAAGGCGAGGATCCGGAATAAATAAGCGGCACGTGTACCGGCTCCTGCTGCAATGGAAATTATCAGCTCTGTAGAAACGCACATGAACGGGAGTTCACACCCGAACCATGAAAATTGCCTGAATTGAACACTTTTTGTGGGCAGCAAAGACTGCGATGATTTTAGGATCCAAATCCTGTTGTAGAAAGTAGTCCATCCCGTACACCCGAATGCGTCCTGGAACGCGGATGGGAAATTGCCGTGTACAGGAATCAGCTGCCCACAGGATTAGTATGTCAAATGAAAAAAGAAAAGTTTGTGGGATTGATGTTCACAAGACATTTCTTGTTGCAACAATACTCGATCGAGAAGGAAACGTTGAGACCCGAAGAATCCGGCAGGACCAGGAATCGCTCATTGCATTACGAGAGTGGATTCAAACTGAGAGGTGTGAATCGGTTGCATTTGAATCAACCGCTGATTACTGGCGATCCCTGTATCTGGTACTGGAAGATCGGGTACCGGTTACTGTCGCAAATGCGTATCATATCAAACATGTCCCCGGGAGGAAGACCGATATCACCGACTCCCGGTGGATTGCCCAGTTGGAACTGAATGGGCTCATTGAACCATCGAGAATATTTTCCGGAGAGAAGTACGATCTCCGATCCTTAACCCGGAGCAGAGAACATCTCGTCCGGAACCGGACCGAACTCAAGAACAAAATTCACCATCTTCTCGACACTTCCAGCATCAGACTGTCCTCAGTATTATCAGACCTGTTTGGGTAAATCCGGATCGATAATTCTCAAAGGGTTGGTACAGAATAAACCCCTGGAAGAAATCATCACTTCCCTTCCCCGGAAAATGAGAGGAAACACCGATGCGATTTCTGCGGCATTGCCTGCTGCAATTCCCCCGGTTACACTTATCCTTCTTCAGTCTTACCTCAAACTCGTTGACAATCTTGATGCCGAGATCAGACTTCTGGAAGGAAAAATCAGGGAATCGCTGGCCGGTAAATCCCGGGAACTCCAGATCCTTACATCAATTCCCGGTATCGGGTTTATCGGGGCCTCGACACTTATCGCTGAGATCGGGAATGTTCACGATTTCGAAGATGCCGATAAACTTGCTAAATGGGCCGGGCTGACTCCTTCGGTTTATCAATCCGCCAATGTCACGAGAACGGGTTCGATCACCAAACAGGGATCGAAACATATCCGGTGGATCCTTGTCGAACTTGCACACATCGCTATCCGGTCGCCCGGAAGGATCAAATCGTTCTTTGAACGATTGATGCCAAAAAAAGGCTACAAGAAATCCATCGTTGCAGTCGCCCGTAAAATGCTCCGGATTGCCTGGCATCTCCTGGTTCATGACGAAGTATTCGTTGATGATATGCCCCGATCCAAACAAGTCAAATTACCTAAGTTGCCGAAAAAAATTCAGTCATTCGGGATTAACAGGATTATCGAATTATTCTCAAAGGCAACGGAAGTGATTATCAGGGATCAGAATCAGGAAATCTTTCGGTTGGGCCTGACCGATTGATTTCCTCATGGCCAATTTTCATGGGAAATCCTAACCATATAGTTACGACAGAAAAACAGGATAAAACAATTTTCGTCAGGTATCGCAAGGGGGGATATCGGCCGTGACCGGAGGCCAGGGCAGACTTGAGAAGATATCTGTCAGGATATCTTCGGGTGCCCCGGTGGCGGGGAATCAGTCGTT
>NZ_PIZH01000007.1 GCF_002835825.1 Methanoregula sp.
CGTTCTCCTCCATGAGGACGGACTCGATCCGGCACAGTTCGCCCATGAACTGAAGGCATACCCGATCCGGTTCTTCTACGGCGTCCCGAACTCGCAGAATCCGTCAGGAGTCACGTACTCGGAGCAGCGAAGAAAGGACATCGCGGAACTCCTCCGGGATAAGGAGACGCTGCTGATCGAAGATGACGCGTATGGCGAACTGAACTTTGCCGGGAAATCGCTGCCGTCATTCCGGCAGTACCTCCCGGAGCAGACTATCATCACCGGATCGTTCTCCAAGATCCTTGCTCCCGGCATCCGGATGGGATGGGTTGTCGCACCGCCGGCTGTCATGGAGCAGCTTGTCATTGCAAAGCAGGCATCGGACCTCCACTCCAATTACCTCTCGCAGCGGATTGCGTACGAGTACCTCGCGCATGAGGACTTCGATGCAAAGATCCGCATCATCCAGGCGCGGTATAAGGCCCAGGCTGAACAGATGGTCAGCCTCATGAAGGAACTGATGCCGGCATCGGTCCGGTTCACGACCCCGCAGGGGGGCATGTTTGTCTGGGTTACGCTGCCGGAGGGGATCTCATCGATGGAAGTCTTCGAGCGTGCCCTCAAAGAAGATGTCGCGGTCCTGCCCGGAACGCCGTTTTACACGGACGGCGGCGGGAAGAACACCCTGCGGATAAACTTCTCCAACTCAACGCCAGAAAAGATACGGGTTGGCATCGAGCGACTCGCCAGGGTAATTCGGGACATGCCCCGCTCCTGATCTTTTTTTATTGTTTACAGTATTTCGCCAGGAACGGGCATAATGAAATTCTGGTTGTTCCCGCCGCCCTTTATTACGGATTGAGTATAAAAACTGTACCAGGCCACCAGTATTGTACATACTAAGTACCGGAAAGAGTATATGTGGTCTTTATAAAACCTTTAACAGGATCTGCGCCAGCAAAAAGACGCAAAAATATCGGAATACCAATCGCCAGATTTCATCCGGGGCACATATCACATGAACAAGAGTGATGCAGAAGCATTGTTGCGGCAGGGCATTGAACTTTATGACCTTGGCCGGTTCCAGGAGGCCATTGTCATGTTCGACCGGGGGCTTGCCCTTTACCCCCGGCTTGCAAAGGCCCACTATTTCAAGGGCATTGCTTTATACGATCTCGGGAAGTTCGAGGACGCGATTGCTGCCTACGACATGGCCGTCTCCATAGAGCCGACCGATCCCAATGCCTGGTACAACAAGGCAGCCACGCTTGCGCAGGTGGGAAGGAACGAAGAAGCCCTTGAAGCCTGCGACCGCCTCCTTGCGATCCGGTACGACAATGCCGAGGCCTGGATCTTAAAAGGCATCGCCCTGTACGAACTGGGCCGGTTCACGGATGCCATCTCCGCGTACGATCACGCCCTGATGATCGACCCGCGACACGCAAAGGTCTACTATAACAAGGGTATCGCCCTTGCCGATCTTGGCCGGCACCAGGAAGCGATCTACTCCTACAATAAGGCCATCGAGATCGTGCCGGAATATTCGCGGGCATATTACAACAAGGGCATATCGCTCTACGAGCTCGGCAAGCTTGACGATGCGCTGTCGGCATTCAACCGGGCCGCGGAGCTCGATCCTGATGACATCTGGGTCTGGTATTACCGGAGTTTCATCCTCTCCAAGCAGGACCAGAATGAATTTGCCGCACAGTCCGCCGAGAAGTTCCTTACCCAGGAACCCGATCATGCAGATATCTGGGCTATCCGGGGTATGTCCCTCTTCAAGCTGGGGAGGTATGATGAGGCGCTCGATGCCCTCCGCCAGGCCACAGCGATCAATCCCGATCTCTCCGATGCGTGGTACTACCTCGGCCTTGCCGGTGTCGAGACCCGGCAGTATGACGATGCAGTCGAGGCGTTCACGCGGAACCTGGAGATCCATCCGGGTAATGCCTCTGCCCTCTTCCACCGCGGTCTCGCACAGTACCGGCTCAAGCATTACCGGGAAGCGGTACAGGACTTCGATTTGACGCTTGAGCCTGAGCCCGGGAACAAGGAGGCATGGTACCGCCGCGGGATTGCCTGCGTCAACCTGAGCCGGTACGACGAAGCGCTCGAATCGTTCAACCGCCGTCTCGGCCTCGGGCAGAACCATGCCGGGTCGTTGTACTTCCGTGGCATTGCGCAGGCACGCCTCGGGCGCAACAAGGAGGCGATCGAGTCGTTCGATGCCGCGCTGCAGGTGGATTCCTCGTGCGCATCGGCTGCATTCCAGCAGGGCGTTGCATACGCGAGCCTTGGCAGGTTTGCCGAAGCGGTTGCATCGTACGACCGTGCACTCCGGATCAACCCGGGCCTTTCCGACGCTACCTACCACAAGGGGTTTGCGCTCTCGAAACTCGGCAGGACCGAGGATGCCGTGCAGGAGTTCGAACGGACGGTGGCGTTCGACCCGAAGAATGCAAAGGCATTCCACCAGAAGGGCCTGCAGCTGGTGAAGATCGGCAGGCTCGACGAGGCAATCGAAGCGTTCGACGAAAGCCTTGCGTTAAAGCCCGGGTTTGCCCAGGCAGCGTTCGACAAGGGCGCAGCGCTCATCCGGCTTGGGAAATTTGAGGATGCGCTTGTGGCATTCGACCAGGCAATTGCGACCAATCCCAAGTATGTTAATGCCTATTACCAGAAGGGCCTGACCCTTGTCCAGATGGAACGGTTTTTGGATGCGATCACGGCGTTCGAGCAGGCCGCGGTCATCGATCCCACGCATACCCTCTCACTCTATCATCGCGGGCTCGTGCTCGGGCGGCTCAAACGGTTCATGGAAGCGGTCGTGGCTTTTGATGCCGTGCTCGCCATCTCGCCCGAGAATACCAATGCCCGGTACGAGAAAGGCATTGCCCTTTTCCACCTCCTGAGATACGCAGAAGCAGTCCAGGAATTCCACGAGGCCCTTGAACAGAACCCGGCGCTTGTCAATGGCTGGCTGTGCATGGGTATTTCGCTTGCCCACATCGGGCAGCCCGATGATGCCCTCCCGGCGTTTGACAAGGCAATTGCACTGAATCCGAAGCTTGCCGAGGCGTACGTGCGGAAAGGAATCGTTCTCTTCACGCTTGAACGGCACGAGGAAGCGGTCAGTGCCCTCAACCGTGCGCTTGATGAGAATGCAAAAGACGTATACGGCTGGTGCTACAAGGGGCTTTCCCTCTCGGCACTTGGGCGATTCGAGGAGGCTGTCCGCTCGTTTGACAAGACCCTGGAGATCAACCGCCGGTGTGCCCGGGCATTCTTCGAGCGCGGCAACGCGCTTCTTTGTCTAGGCAAGCCCCTTGAGGCCGTTGTCTCGTACGACCAGGCACTCGAACTCTCCCCCGATGAACCGAAGATCCTGTACCAGAAAGGCATGGCTTTAACCCAGCGCGAGCGTTTCGACGAAGCAATCAAGGCTTTTGAAAGCGCCCTGTCTCTCGAACCGGAGAATGCATCCGGAGCCTATTACCTGGGCGTAGCCTATGCCGGGCGCGAGCGGTACGATGATGCGATCCGGGCGTTCGACAATGCTATCGCACTTGACCCCACGCAGGCTCAGGCATTCCACTTCAAAGGGATCGCCCTTGTCCAGCGGGAACGCTACCCGGAAGCGATCACGGCATTTTTGACTGCCCTGAAACGCGACCCTGACAATCCGGCAACCCGGTATTACCTGGGTCTTGCGTACCTGCAGGACAAGCAGTTCAAAAATGCGATTCCGGAGTTCTCCCGCGCAACAGAACTCGACCCGTCGCTCTCTGACGCATACCTGTACCATGGCATTGCCCTTGCAGCCATCGGCCGGCACGATGAGGCAGTCCCGCTCTTCGATAAGAGCCTTGCCGGAAACCCGACCCATATCGATGCGATGACAGCCCGGGCCCGGTCGCTCATGGTCCTCGAGCGATTCGGTGAGGTTGTTGAGACCGATGACCGGATCCTCTCCCTCAACCCGACCCTTATCGATGTCTGGATGCAGAAAGGCGACGCCCTTGCAAGCCAGTTGCAAAAACAGGAAGCGATCGGGGCATACAGCAAGGCCCTTGAGATCAATTCCGGCTTTTCCGATGCATGGATCCGGAAAGGGAACACTCTCATGGACCTTAACAAGGTCCAGGACGCGGTTGGCGCGTACTCGCGGGCGCTTGAGATCAACCCGGCGCTCTGTAACATCTGGATGCGGAAGGGTGACGCCCTGCAGCAGCTGGGGAAGACCGAGGAGGCCATCCTTGCTTATGGCAAGTCCCTGAAGATCGATCCGGACAACGAACCCGGCTGGATCCGGCAGGGCAAAGCGCTCTTCGACCTTACCCGGTACCAGGACGCCATCGATGCCTTCGACAACGCAATCTCGTTAAACCAGCGGAGCATCGAGGCGTTCTGGTACAAGGGACTTGCTCTTGAGAAGGTCAACCGGCATGAGGGTGCTATCCATGTCTTTGAGATCTTACTGGAAATCGATCCGAAGAATGGCGATGCGCAGTTCCATAAGGGTCTTGCCCTTGCCGTCCTTGGCGACCATCGCGATGCTATCGGCAGTTTCGACAAGACCCTCCAGATCCTCCCGGACCTGGCACCAGCCTGGTACAACAAAGGTAAATCGCTCATTGAGATCGGACGGTACCCGGATGCGATAACGGCACTGAAACGTGCGATAGAGATCGAACCTGCCTATACGGAAGCGTTCTATTACCTCGGATATGCTCTTGTAAAAACCGGGGACTACTCCGGTGCCATCGAAGCTTTCGACCGCAATCTTGCACGGGACGGAAGCAATGCACCAGGACATTTCAACCGGGGGATCGCGCTCGAAAAGAACCGCCGGTTCGATGAGGCACTCGAATCGTTTGACAAATCCCTCATCTACGATCCCGGCAATGCTCTTGCATTCTACCACAAGGGGAAAGTCTACGCCGACCTGGGACGACATGCCGACGCGGCCTTTGCCTTTGACAAGACCCTGCAGCTGAAACCGCGGTACACCGATGCCCGGCTCCGGATGGGGATTGCCGAGTACAATCTCAAAAAATTCATCGAAGCCATCCATGATTTTGACAAGACCATTGCCGAGAATGCAAACAACTCGCAGGCCCATTACTTCAAGGCACGGTCCCTTGCTGACCTGAAGCGGCATGAGGAAGCGGTGGACGAGTATGACCTTGCCCTCCGGCTCGATCCCGACACAGCGGAGATCCATTATAACAAGGGTTTCTCGCTCATGGAACTGGGACAGTTTGAGAAAGCCATCCCGGAGTTCGAGCGGACAGAAACGCTCATGCCCGTAAATGCTATGGCATTCTACCAGCACGGGCTTGCCCTGGTACGGCTGGAGCGGGAGAACGATGCCCTGCCGGTGCTGGACCAGAGCATTGCTCTCTCGCCCCGGTTTGCTCCTGCCCAGTACCAGCGGGGCCTGGCGTTAAACTCACTTGGACGGTACCAGGAATCGCTGGAATCATTTGACGCGGCACTTGCAGCCGACCCGCAGCTGGCAGATGCAGCGCTCCACAAGGCGATCGCGCTTGCCAGCCTCGGGCGACACGCAGAAGCTTTTGCGGCAGCCGATGCCGCGATTGCCATCCGGCCGGACCTGGCCCCGGCCTGGCACCGGAAGGGGTCTGCGCTTGCGGAACTTGACCGGCTCCCGGAAGCGCTTGCAGCCTTCGACCGCGCCATAGAAATCGATCCCGCCAATGCACGGTCACATTTCGAGCGCGGCCTTGTACTGGCGCGGCTTGGAAACCCTCTCGAAGCAATCAGGGCTTTCGACCAGATGCTTGCTCTCATCCCGAACTACGTGCCGGCATTTTACAATAAGGGTCTGGCCCTGATGGCGACCGGGATGCATGAAGAGGCGGTCTTATCATTCAATATCGCGCTCGAGATCCTCCCGGACGATCCTGCGGTGCTGTATCACAAAGGGCTTGCCCTGATGCGGCTCGAAAGTTTCGAGGATGCTATCAGTGCATTCGATGCCGCTTTAGCAATTGACCTCCAGAAGACCGAGTACCCGTACCAGAAAGGCCTTGCCCTTGCAGCACTGGGAAGGCATGATGAGGCTGAAGCGGCATTCTCTGCCGCGCTCAACCGGGACCCCGAGAACCAGGATGCGCTGTACCACAAAGGTCTCTCGCTTGCCGAACTGGGGAGGTTCAGTGAAGCGATCGATGACCTGACAAAAACACTGGAGAAAGACCAGAAGATTGCCAATGCGTGGCTCATCCAGGGGTTCTGTCTCTTTGCGGTCGAACGGTTTTCCGATGCGCTCGTCTCGTACGACAAGGCCCTGGAGCTGGAGACCCACAACCCCCACACGTGGTTCTACAAGGGCAGGACCTGTCTGAACCTCGGGAAGGACAGCGAAGCCATTGCAGCGTTCGAACAGGCAATTAAGATCGTTCCGGAGTTTGGCGAGGCGTTCTATTACATGGGTCTTGCCCTCTTCCGGCTGAAGAAACTGGCCGAGGCTTCCGTTGCATTTGAAGAAGCAAACCGGCTGATGCCGGATTTCTCCGAGGCATTCCAGGAAAAGGGCCGGACCCTTTTTGCGCTTGGAAGATACCGGGAGGCGGCTGCGGCATTCGAGCAGGTCCTTTCTTCCCGTCCACGCGACCTTCCTGCAACGTATGGCTTTGCCCGGTCCCTTGACTGCCTTGGTTCGGCAAAAGAAGCCATTCCGGTATATACAAAGGTTAACCGGATCGCCCCTGACTGTGAGAGGGCATTCCTGTACAGGGCTTTTGCACACCTGCAGGTCCGCGAATATGAGGAGGCCGTTGCCGCGTTTTCCCGGGTTGTCGAGATCAATCCCGCGAATACCGGTGCCTGGCACGAGAAGGCAAAAGCGCTCGTTGTCCTGGAAATGTATGCAAAGGCGCTTGAGGCCTATAACGGGTACCTCGGGCAGAAACCGGACGATCCGGAAATCCTGTACGAGAAAGGCCTTGCGCTGGTCAGGCTCGATACATTCAATGAGGCACTGGATGCATTCACCCTTGCTATTGACAAGGGCATGAACACACCGGCCGTCCATACCGAACAGTCGCTCTGTTTCTTAAAACTCGGGCGGGATGAGGAAGTCATCCAGTCGGCGGACCGTGCCCTTGCGCTCGATGCCGGTGAGACCCGGGCGCTGCTTGCAAAAGGCGAGTCGCTTGCCCGGCTTGGTCGTCACGATGAGGCAGTCGTGGCATTTGAAGGCGTAATCGCACGGGATGCCGAGAACGACCGGGCCCGCCGGGGCCGGGGCGTTTCCCTCGTGCAGCTGAAACGGTACGAGGATGCCGTCATCGAGCTTGACCATGCGCTGGAGAACGATGGCACGAATGCCGATCTCCTTACCTGCAAGGGGTATTCGCTCTACCGCCTTGCACGGTTCAAGGAGGCCGTGGAGTACCTGGGGAGGGCCCTGAAACGAAAACCCAAGGACCGGATCCTCCTGTTCTTCCGCGGGAAAGCATACCTCCGGCTGGAACGGTGGGAAGATGCGTACGGGATGTTTGACAAGCTGACCACCATCGACGCCAAGCACCTGAAGGGCTGGTACTACAAGGGGCATGCCCTTGCGGCAAAGGATCTGTATGAAGATGCCCTTTCCGCGTTGGAAACTGCACTCACGCTCGACGAGACCTGCGCAGGTGCCTGGTATCACAAGGGGCGGGCGCTCAGCTCTCTTGCACGGCATGCGGAAGCGGTTGCCGCCTTCGATCGGGCGTTGGTACTGCAGCCTGCCATGCGGGATGCCGCATACCATAAGGGGTTTGCCCTTGCAGCACTTGAGCGGTATGACGATGCCGTTGCCGCCTTCGATGCTGCGGTTTCCCTTGGGGTTGACAATGGCGAACTCTGGTATTCCCGCGGAACTTCCCTTATGCAGCTGGCACGGTGGCAGGAAGCGCTTGAATCCTTTAACAGGACCATCGCGCTTGTCCCGGATAATGCACCGGCCTGGCTCAACAAGGGGCTCTCCCTCCAGAAGCTGAACTACCACGCCGCAGCAACCGAGGCATTTGAAAAAGCATCATCGCTTGACGCTCTCTCGGTTCCCGCTGCGTTTGGTCGTGGCCAGTCGCTTGCAGAACTGGGCAGGGACGAGGAGGCAATCGCTGCGTTCACGCGTACGCTTGAACTTGACTCCACCCGGGCCGAGGCCGCATACCTCAGGGGTTGTGCCTATCTCCGGCTCGCGAACTATGCAGAAGCCATCGTCTCGTTTGATTACACCCTCCAGTATACTCCCAATCACGCACAGGCGCATTACCATAAGGGACTTGCCCTGCAGGCGCAGGGGAAGCACGAGAAAGCGATTCGTTCCTATAAGCAGGCACTCACGCACGACGCGGGTATCACTGACGCCGTGTACCAGACCGGGCTTTGCTATGCCACCCTCGGGAAAAACGAGCAGGCATTAAAGACATTTGACCGGGTACTGGAAACCCTGCCACAACGGGCCGATATCCTGTTCCACAAGGGAAGGGCGCTCTTCCGTCTCATGCGGTACGAGGAGGCGCTCACGGCCATCGAAGCCTCGCTTGCCATCGAAAACAATGATGTTGCTGTCTGGGAGCAAAAAGGCAGCACGCTCTACGAGCTGGGGCGGTACGAGGAATCCCTTGAAGCCTATGACCGGGCCCTTGCCCTCACCCCGGACAGTATCACCTGCTGGTACCTGAAAGGCCGGTCGCTCTCGGATCTGGCACGGTACGAGGAGGCACTCCCCTGTTTTGACCGGGTCATCGAAGCTGATGACACCTGTGCCGGCGCATGGCTCCGGAAAGGAAGTTCTCTCCTCTCGCTGGGGAAGTTTGCTCCGGCAATCGAGGCACTTACCCGGTCGCTCGATCTCAAGCCCGACAATGCCAACGGGTGGTATGACCGGGGCATTGCCCTTGCCGAGCTGAAACACTATGAGGACGCTGTCGCATCCTATGACCGGGCCATCGCGATCAACCGAAGGTATGCGAATGCCTGGTACGACAAGGGTGTTGCCCTTGTACATCTCGGGAAGGACACCGAAGCCATCCAGGCATTCGAGAACACGACGGCAACCGACCCCCGGTTCATGAACGCGTTTTACGACAAGGGACTGGCCCTTGCCCGTCTCGGGCAGCATCCCGATGCGGTCGCAGCATTCGACAGCACCCTTGCCATTAATGCATCGTTTGTCCCTGCCCTGTACCGGAAGGGGCTTTCGCTCTTCTCGCTCCAGCGGTTCGAGGAGGCTGCATCTTCGCTGGGTGCAGCTCTTGAGCTGGATACCGGGATCTTCGATGCCTGGTATCACCAGGGTCTTGCATACCGGAACCTCGGCAATGCTTCTGAAGCCCTTGCTTCGTTCGACCAGGCAATCGGTCTTGACTCCCGTTCGTTTGCAGCACATTTCGAGAAAGGACTTGTCCTCTCCGGTCAGGAGAAGTGGGACGCTTCGATAACGGAGTTCCTTCTTGCCATTGAGTGTGACAGGGAGAAAAAGGAAGCGCACTATGCCCTGGGTCTTGCCTTGTATGCACTTCAGCGGTATGCAGAAGCACGGGATGCGTTTCTCGCAGTCACATCGCTGGATGCCGGGTATGCTGATGCCCACTATTACGCCGGCCTCTCTTCCGAACACCTTGAGCAGTACCCCGATGCGGTTTCTTCGTTCGATCGTACGGTTGCTCTCATCCCCGACCATGCGATGGCATCGTACCACAAGGGCCTTGCTCTTGAACACCTCGGGAACGATGAGGATGCAACAGAAGCTTTCGAGCATGCCCGGAAGACCGAGCCGGACAACATAGCACTCCTCCTTTCGCTGGGGAAGGCACGGTCACGCCTTGGGCAGTTCGAAATGGCGATCCGGGTCTACGATCATGCCCTCTCCCTGCAACCTTCTGATGGCGGGTTCCTGCTGGAGAAAGGTATTGCCCTTGCCCATCTCGAACGTCATGAAGAGGCAGAGGTTATACTCGGCCAGTCCGCGGATCGGCTGCCGGACCGGTTCGAACCCCCGTTCCTCCGGGGCCTCTCGCTCATGCTGACCGGGCGATATGACGATGCTGTCCGGTCTTTTGAGAAGACCCTGGCCTTAAACAACACAGATCCGGACATCTGGTACCATATGGCAATCTCTCTCGCGCATCTCGGTCGGGCAGAAGAGGCGGTCCCGGCCTTTGACACGGTGCTTGAACTGCGGCCTGACGATGTCGAGGCATTTCTCGGAAGGGGTCGGGCATATTACGCCCTGAAATCCTATGACCGGGCCATTGAATCGTTTGACCGGGTCATCGGGCATCTCCCGCACCATGCGGCGGCCTGGCACGAGAAAGGGATGGCACTCTATAACCTTGACAGGCATGAAGAGGCCATCGCAGCGTTCGAAAAGGCGCTGGAGGAGGACGGAGGAAACCATGATGCGCTATACTATCGCGCTGCATCGTATGCTGCGATCGGGAAAGACACCGATGCTGTGGAATCGTACCAGCACCTCCTGACTCTCACGCCTGACAATGCGACCGCATGGTACGAGGACGGGCTTGCCCTGTCGCGCCTTGAGCGCCATCGTGATGCTATCCATGCCTTTGACCAGGCAATTCGCATACGGCCGGATTATTTCGATGCCCATGAGGTGCGGGCCCGGTCCTTTGACAGCCTTGGCGATCCTAAAGAGACGATCGATGCCTACAACCGGGCGCTGGCCCTCCAGCCGATGCATGTCCCCTCGCTGTACCGCAAGGGGGCTGCACTCATCCGGCTGGAACGGTACGAAGAAGCCATCAAGGTCTTTGACCGCGCCCTTGAGATCGATCCTGCCTGTACCGAGGCGATCTACGACAAGGGCAGGGCACTCTCGGCCCTGGGAATGTACCGCGAGGCTGTCAAAACCTATGACAAGGTTCAGGGGAACGAGGCAAACACTGCGGAAGTCTCCTATGACAAGGGCATAGCACTTTCGCACCTGGGACGGTATGACGATGCGATTGTAGCGTTCAACAAGGCGCTCGATCTCGACCCGCGCAACGTTGAGGCAGCCTATCGGAAGGGGCTCTCGCTTGCAACAACCGGCCGTCACCAGGATGCCATCGAAGCATTCGACCGGGTGATCGAACAGGAACCCGGCTCCGTTGACGCGTGGATCCACCGGGGATTATCCCTCTATTCCCTTGGGAAATTCAACGATGCCGTGGAATCATATGTCCGCGCCATTGGAACCGACCCGTCAAATGCCGAGGCATGGTACCTGAAAGGGAGTGCCATCTACGCATCGGGAGGATATGAGGATGCCATCGAAGCCTTCAACAAGGCACTGGAGTTCCGCCCGGACCATGGTCCCGCGTACTATGACAAGGGCCGGTCGCTCTTCCATATGGGCATGTTCCGCGAGGCAGTCATCGCTTTCGACAATGCACTGGGTCTTCTGCCCAAGAACGCTGATGCCCTGTACCACAAGGGGACTGCACTCCTGCGGCTGGAACACTATGACGAAGCAATCCAGGCATTCGATCTTGCCCTGAAGATCCGGCCCAACCATGCCCATCTCTGGACCGGAAAGGGCATTGCCCTCTCATCGCTCGGAAAAGACCAGGATGCAATCAGTTTCTTCACAAAAGCACTGGGGATCGACAGCAGGGACTCCCGTGCCGCCTACCACCTCGGTGTTTCTTACTTAAAGATCGGGAAATACCAGGAGGCTGTCCGTTACCTTGAGGCGGCCCTGGCGCAGGAGCCCGGCAGTGTGGACGCGAATTACCAGAAAGGCCGTGCGCTTGCTATGCTTGCAATGCATAACGATGCCATAACTGCTTATGACAAGGCACTCGCCGGAAAGGAGGACTTTACTGAGGCCTGGCTGTATCGCGGGATCTCGCGTGCCAGCCTCGACCAGTACGACAGGGCAATCCAGGATTACGACCATGCGCTGGCCTTACGGCCGGATTTCGCATCGGCTCATCTCTTCCGTGGTGTTGCGCTTCACCACCTCCTTTGTTACGAGCAGGCCGTTGAGTCGTTCAACCAGGCACTGGCAGTTGAGCCGGAGTACCCGGAAGCCCTGTTCTACAAGGGACTGGCACTCCTGGAACAAAAGAAGTATGATGAGGCTGTTCCGGTCTTTGACCAGGCGCTTGTCGCCAACAACCGGTATGCCGAGGCATGGCACAACAAAGGTGTTGCCCTTGCCCGCACCGGGCAGCATGACGGGGCAATCGCCGCCTTCAATGCGGCCCTCGGGATACGGCCCGATTATGCCGAAGCGCTGTTCGAACGCGGGAGATCGCTTGTGCACACGGGCCGGTTCAAAGAGGCCATTTCCTCCTTTGACCAGGTACTTGTCCTTGCCCCCGGTAATGCCAGTGCCTATTTCGAGAAGGGCCGCGCTTTAATCGCCCTTGGCAACCATGCCGGTGCAACGGCAGCCTTCGACCGGGCTGTTGATATCAATCCCTCCTGCTGGCAGGCACTGGCCGGGAAGGGAAGGGCCGAGGCATACCAGGGCAATTACGATGGCGCAATCACGGCGCTTGACCATGCCCTGGAGATCATGCCAAAGAAGGCAATCCTGCATGACCAGAAAGGACTTGCCTATGCTGCCCTGGAACAGTACCGTGACGCGGTACGGTCCTATGACCGGGCCCTGGAGATCGAGCCCCTTGCGCGGGTCTTTGCCCACAAAGGTATTGCGCTTGCCGAGCTCGGGATGTACCGCGATGCCATCGAAGCATTCGAAAAGGCAACTGAGCATGACGGGAATCTTGCCGAGGCCTGGATGGGCAAAGGGAATGTCCTGTACGACCTTGGGAAATACGCCGATGCCGAGAAGGCCTACGAGCACGGGCTTGCGCTTGATTCAGAGAACGTCGAGGTCTGGACCCGCCAGGGGATGGTCCTCTCGGCCCAGCAGAAATACGGAGAGGCACTGGAGCACTATGACCGTGCACTCCTGATTGATCCGACATTTTCCATTGCCTACTTCACCCGGGGGAGTGCGCTCATCGCCATGAAGCGGTACCAGGACGCTGTCGAAGCATTCGATGCCATGCTTCACATCCAGCCGGATTTCGTGGATGCATATATCCACAAAGGCCGGGCACTCCAGGAGCTGGAGCAGTACCAGGACGCCCTTGCTGTCTTCAAGCGTGCACTCGAGATTGATCCGGCACGCAAAGAGTGCTGGAATGATATCGGGGACATCCTGGACAGGATCGGGAAACACGATGAAGCCCGTATCTGTTATGAGAAGGGACGATAAGCCGGGGAAATACCTCTCTAAAAATTGCAGAATTATTATCGGCTGAAATCCGTTAAAGTGATGAAGGGGGTTGATGCCCCCATGCCCCAATTATGATGCTTGCTCCCACAGTCGAAGGCTGATGTTTTAGAGTAATAGAATTAATCCTCTTTTTCCCTTAAGAACAGGGTCCAGAACAGAACCCCAATGATGATTGCAGCAACGCCGATAATCACCGGTGCATATGTCACATAGAACGGCGTGACTGAGTCCTTAAGCTGGCGGGCGATCTCGCGGTTCTTGTCGATCTTGGGATATGCCGGATCGAGTTCCTTTACCGTATCGAAGGCTGCGATCGCCTCGTCATACTTCTTCAGGCCGGCGAGCGCATATGCCTTGTTGAACCAGGCATCGGCATTCGTCGGGTCAAGGGAGATTGCTTTCTCGAATGCCTGAACCTGCTGGAGATAATATTCGTTTGCTTTCACCGGATCGTTTTTCTGGTCCTCGTACACGTACCCGAGGTTATACAGGATCTGGCCCCGGTTGATCCAGCCGGGCAGGTAACTGGCATTGATGGCAAGGGCACGGGACGAGGATTCCAGTGCATGGGAGAACTGTCCGTCGCGGTTCAGCGCATCGGCCCGGGCGTCCCATGCTTCGTAATACTCCGGCTCAAGCAGGAGGGCCTGGTCGAATGAAGCAATTGCGTCGGACAGGTTATCGGCAGCTACCAATGCTGTTCCCTGTTCATACAGGGTAACGGCATCCGGGGAATAGCCGGATGCAGGGACCGACAGGAAGAGCATGGCGAGAAGGACCACAATCAGGAACGAGTACTGGTGTTTCATAACGTATGATATTATCTGGCGTACCGTGAAAAAAGCGTTCTCTCCGGACAGATCCCGCTTCAGTTGGTGAGAACGAGAACCTTCCGGGTGAGACTTTTGTGGACACGCTGGCTGTGCTGCTGCAGGACCGTCATGTGCTGTGCTGCAATCGTCGAAATGTCACGGTGGGTAACCACTACGGCACGGCGGCCGGGCCGGAGCACGCGACAGATCTCGGAGAGCGCATCGCTGTACAGCCGGTCCATGGTGTCGGCCTTGAGGATGCAGACCGACTGGCCATAGGGGAAGTCCGTGACAATAGTGTCAATGGAATGATCCGGGAACGGGAGACAGGTCGCGTCACTGGTAATAAGATCGGAATTCTTAGCATTTAACCGGCTCCCGGCAATCATGAACGGGTCGAAGTCGCTGCCGATTGCATGCATCCCAAGCAGTTCTGCCTCAATGAGGATTCCCCCGGTCCCGCAGAAAGGGTCAAGAAGCGTTTCGCCTGCTCGGGTACATGCGATATTGACAAGGGTCCGGGCCATCCGCGGCATCATCACACCCGGGTGGAAGAAGTCGCGTTTACCGGGATTCCGGTGATCATAACCTCCCCGGTCGATCCGGTGCAGTACTTTTCCGAAATAACAGCGGTCCTCCGAGAGGATGGCCCGAAATTCGACTTCAGGATTAATGAGGGAGACCGGTCCATCAATCATGGTGCCGATGAGACGCTCGAACTCGCGCTGCGATGCAGGGTTGCGTTCCTGTGATCCCCCGTGGACTTTCTTTGCCCGGCCGGCAAAGGGACGATCGGTTGTCAGGGCAAGATCCTGAAGCAGGGACCGGAAGGAAGCAGGATCCGGGTCGCATTCGCCAAGGTATTCCAGGACAACCTGGGTCATGGCAAGGCGAAGAGAAGAATCAGGATCCGGGCACTCGGCAACTGCTACCTGGAGCCTCTTGTCGGTAACCATGCCGATGCATTCGATCTCGGCAAACGGGAGTGTTGCGTTTTCTCCCGAGAGCTCAAAGAGCAGCTTCATCCTGATCAGATGGCACCCGGGCACACAAATAGGTGCGCCAGAAATGAATGTTAGATGAAGATCGGGGATTATTTCTGCCCCTTCTTCTTCCCCATGATACCGGAGAAAAAGCCGCCGACCACGCCACCCTTTCCTTCCAGCCCGATGAACTTCTGTGACAGTT
>NZ_PIZH01000370.1 GCF_002835825.1 Methanoregula sp.
ACTGGAAAGTACTAGTGACAGATAAACAAGCAGATCTGATGGAAGATCTGCTAGCAATCAGCAGAAACGGCACATATTTTGATAAGAATAAAAATCTAATTTCAATTGTTAATAATTATCAGAAAACAGGATACGGCGGTTGGATTTTTCTCGGTGTTCTTGATGAACGGAGTCCAGTTGAGGAAGTGGAACTGCATGGGAAAATTATCCATCGGGGATCCCAAAACGAACGCCTTGCATTGGAAGTGATGTGCCGGACAGATTGCCGGGCTCGACCCGTTGCGTGGTTCAACGATCCAAGATTGACCGGCCCCAAAAATACTACGCGATGGAGCGGTATAATTGGGCTATGAAAGCATTCGGAGTTTTGCCTAAGTCTGAACGCTTTAGTGAGAAAGCACAGCGACTCCAATCAATTATCATGCGAGATAATTGTGATGCCGATCTGGGGTGCCCCTGAAATAGAGATATAATTAAGATTTCAACCGTTTTGCAATGACGTTAAAATTGCAGTCGTTTTCTTCGCGATTCCAGAGCTTGCATAACTTTTCCATACAAGTAGCACCTTTTCCTCCAACGTATGTCCAATTAAAATAAAATGGACAGGCTATACCATCTTCCATACAATTCCGTTCGACCTTTCTTTATAACAATTTTTCCTGATCTTCATTCATGAGCCTGACCGGTGCCATCCGATCATTATTCGTTGAAGTGGGTCTTGTCGATGCTGCGACAGATCCCATGGCGAAGATCAATAAGGAAGCGGATAAAACAAAGGAAACCCTCGGGGGTGTTTCCAAGGCTGCCAAGGAGGCCGGGGACTCGTACCGAAACGTTTTCCTTGGCGTTGGGGCAGCTGCCGGTGTCGGTGGTGCTTTTGGCCTCGCATATTTCAGCAAAGGCACCAAGGATCTGGCCGAATACCAGGACGCCATGGTAACCTTCCGGACGAACATGGGCAGCGAAACCGATCAGATGCTCGCAGAAATGAAACGCGCTTCCGGGGGCGTGATCAACGAGACCGAGCTGATCCAGAAAGCGAACCTTGCAATGCTGCTCGGGATCAACAAAAACGCGCTCTCGCCCATGACGCAGATGGCTCGTGCAGCCGCCCGGCAACTTGGCGGGGACGTGTCGTACTACTACAACTCACTGATGGTCGGTACCGCCCGTGAATCAAAACTCTGGCTGGATAACCTTGGTATCATCATCGATATCGATGCCGCCAACAAGAAATACGCCCAGACCCTCGGCATCAGCGCGAATGCACTCACTCAGGAACAGCAGAAGATCGCGTTCGTAAACGAGGTCCTGGCTCACCAGGGCGATATCCTCAGTAAGGTGGACCTCACCCAGGAGTCCATGAATGAGGAGATCCAGCGCAGCACTGTCACCTGGGCGGAGCTGCAGCGGGAGATCACAAGCGGTGCCCTCCCGGTTATCCTTTCGGTTGTGAAGACCATCAACTGGGGCATCGATGTTATCCGAGGCCTTCCCGGACCGGTGAAGGGCGCGATCGGGATTGTGGGGATCCTCGCCACGGGGATGTTACTCCTGGGCTCGTTCACGCTGTTGAATGCTGCAGCATTCATGATGCTCAATAAAGAGTTGGTTGCGATTTCAACTACCGGAACTTTTTGGGGGGGTGTGCAGGCCATGCTCATAGGAAAAACCGGCATTCTGACCGGTGCCGTCAGCCTGTTGACTGGGGCATATACGGCCCTGGCCGCGTCCGAGCTTGCGGTCCTCTGGCCGCTGATTCCCCTAGTCGGGATCCTCTACCTGCTCTGGGACCTGCACACCAAGGGGTGGAAAGATTCCATGCTCGGTCAGTCCATCCAATGGCTTGCTGATACGGTACCGGGCGTCCGGGCCGGGTTCGAGTGGCTGACGGCATCTGTCAAGGGTCTTTGGGAATGGATAACGAAGATTCCGACAGCAATTGCAGAAGCCTGGTCGACCGTTACGGATCACCCGTTGTTCAAGGTCGCGAGCGTGATGTTTGCCCTTACTCCTATGGGAGCGGCGATCAACAGTGCCCGCCTGGTCAGTGCTGCGGCGCCGGTTGTGATACCCAGCGCTGAACGATTGATCTCGAGCACGAGTTCGCGGTCCGTGCGGGCCGGGGACGTGCACTAC
>NZ_PIZH01000371.1 GCF_002835825.1 Methanoregula sp.
GCCGGAGTAGTGGGTTGGGATTCGAGGGCTTGCCAGGGAGGGGCGAAGTTGGCGAGGCAGCCGCAGGCCGACTTGGCGGGGATATGACCTGTTGTTTCGAAAGCCTCGTGACCGGGACGGCACGGCAGTCGAAATTGATTCTCGACAATCTCGGTATTATCGTCAGTATTGAAGATGCCAACGAGAAATACGCGAAATCCATTGGAAAAAGTGTCAGTGCCCTTACCGACCAGGAACAGCGGCTGGCATTCCAGGCCGCCATGCTCGAACAATCAGACGATCTGATCAACAGTGTGGACCTGTCGCAAAAATCCTTCAACGAGACCGTGAGGCAGGCGGACACGGCCATGCGTGAAATCCAGATGACCATGTCGAAAGGCCTGATCCCTCTCCTCCAGCCGCTTGCTGACGGGCTGAAAATGGCAGCCGTTGCGGCGAGGTCGTTACCGGAACCGCTCTTATGGGGGGTCGGGATCCTTGGGGCCCTGTTTGCCGTATCCACTCTTGTTATTGGTGCCCTTTTGACGCAACAGCTGCTCATGGGTCTGCTTGCAGGAACGGAAATGTCGTTCGCCGGTGCCACTGTGGTCCTTACGGGCACCTACGTCAACCTGGCCACCGCAGTCTGGACCGTAGCCGGGGCCATGGGTGCCCTGCTGATAGAGATGTTGCCGTTCATCATCGTGGGTGCCGCCATTGCAGCGGTTATCTGGGCAGTCTGGGATGTCATGGACAAGGGATGGGAGGACTCGGAATTCAAGAAGTTCATGGACTATCTGGTGGAGCCGTTCCCAATCCTGGTCCCGCTCGTCAACCTGTTCCAGATTGTTGTCTGGGCGCTGACCGACGCTCTGACATGGCTTGGGGATAAACTCGAACCGGTCTGGAAACGGCTGAAGGAGATCTCGGATCATCCGCTGTTCAAGATGGTAGCCGGTACCGCACTCATGATGGTTCCGGGCGGGCAGGTTGCCGGCGCCAACATGATGTATGAAGGGTATGCCAAGGTGACCGGGGCAATGGACTCTGGTGCTGGTACCGGCAGTGCCGTGATCGTCAACCAGGAGAACAACATGGAGATGAAATTCGGCGATTTCCTGACTAAACAGATGACCCAGGAAGAATACCGGAAACTGGTCAAGGATTCAAGCAAGGATGCAGCACACCTGTTCGGTAAACAGACTGAACGAGACATCCGTAGCGTGGGTGGAATATGATTGAAGATACCTCTCTGATCGGCACGGTTGAACTCAAGAACCGGGCCGATGCCGTTGCCGAGCAGGAAGTTGTCCTGGCAAACCGGCTGTTCCGGGCCGTGGTAAGTAACACCCTTAATCAGGGGTATAATGTGCCGACAAGGAAGACGGATGCCGAGTACGCCGACCACATCTCAAAAGAGGGGGCGGAGTTCAGTCTGCTCATAACCGTAAGGCGGGACGATGTCACCAGCCTCAGGACCCTTGCAGATGCCATGGAACGCGTCGAGTTCTTCTCGGAATTCGGGTATTTCGACAACATGGTCATCCGGAACTTCAAGGTCCGTACGAGTGACAATATCGATACCCGTGAAGTGACGTTCGATCTCAAGCAGGTCCGTGTTGGCAGGACAAAGAAAGTCAATGTCGTGCTATCCCTGCCCGAGACGGAGAAGGACGATATCGAATTGGATTCTACGGTGACTGCGGTGCCCGATACCATCGCTCCCGGCAGCACATCAAACCAGAATCTTGTTGAAAAAAGAGTACAAGACGCTCCCCAAATCCCCACTACCAAAAAAACATTGTATGAAAGAGCTGCAACCAAGCCGGCGCCCGGGAACATTTATCTGCCAAGTATCGGTGGGATGCTTCCATGACATCCAGCGCGGTGAAAACCCTGCCGTTCTCACAGAAACTTGGTTTTCCGCAACGGCAACGATGCAAAATCAACGGCACGGCGTATGATTTCTTCTTCCGGTGGAATGAAACGGGATCATTTGTCACGACCCGCATTGTCCGTGTGCAGGATAATTATCAGGTCTGGTCCAGTAAACTCACACAATGGTGGGTCCGGGTCATCAAGGATGAAGATGCTGAAGAGATCTTTCTTCTCTGGGTGGAGGCAGCAAACCCCGACCGGGTGGAGGTGTGGGT
>NZ_PIZH01000372.1 GCF_002835825.1 Methanoregula sp.
TTTATGGTACCCTCTAGTCCAATGTCCACCTCACGGTCATTCCCCTGGCGAGATACCGGCAGCAGGTGACAAAGTACAGCTGCGGGGCGGTTGCAGCGATGACCGTGAGGTCCTATTATGGAAGACCGGTCAATAACACTGACACCGAAGAGGTCATGCTCGCCCGCGACATGAACCCGGACGTTTCGGAAAAGACCGGCATCAATCCCGTACAGATGACCTCGTGGTTCAACCGGAACGGCTGGAAAGCGACATGGCATACCGGCGGCACCCGCGACACCCTCCTTGCCAACCTGAAGGCAGGGATCCCGACGATTGTCGAATGGATCGACTGGGGCGGTCACTGGGTCGTTGTTGTCGGGTATGACACGCGGGGAACGGAAACGGTCTGGGACGATGTCATCATCTTTGCCGATTCCGTTGATTGTCATGATGACCGTCTGGATGGGATCACATATGCGAACTACGGCGAGTTCGATGCCATGTGGTTTGATGCCCACTATTTCCCGCAGGGGATGCAGGACCGTGTGTACGTTGTAGCGGTACCGGCCTGATGCAACGAATCCGTCCCCTTTCCCAAAGAGCTACTTTTCAGCGGACCGGTAAGCTCCTTTCGGGACCGTGATCTCAAAGGTGGCTCCTTTCCCGTGCATCCCGGTCTCATGGATCTCAATACCGGTGATTGCTAAAATTTCCCGGGCTAAAAAGAGCCCGAAACCGGTATGCTTCCCGTACCCCTTTAAAAAGATCTTCTGTTTCTCGTCCAGCGGAATGCCGATCCCGTTATCTGCGAACGTGATGAGGATCTCCCCGTCCTCGTTGAGGCCGCACCGGACCGTGACAGCGGTGACTGTTTGCCCGTACCGTGCTGCATTGTCAAAGAGGTTTAAGAAAACCTTCGATATCATCGGATCAGCGAAGATCTCCCAGGAATCGCAGCGCATGTCAAGGTTCATGAGCGGAGGCCTCACGCTCTCAATAACATCCCTCACAGCGACCCACACGGGAGCGTGGGCACCCATGTCCTGGTAGGTTTTGGCAAAATCGAACTGGTGCTGGATGGTCTCGATGGATGAGGAGATCTTCAAAAGGAAGTCCGTGACCACCGGATCCGGTTTTCTCAAGGCGGCAAGCTGTGCATAGCCCTGCATGACCGTGAGCTGGTTGGCCACATCGTGCCGGGTGATGCTGGAGAGGAGGTTGAGCTTCCGGTTGCTCTCCTTTATTGCGTTCTGTACCTGCTTCATCTCCGTGATATCGCGGGCATTCCCCAGGTAGGTCATCACCGTGCCGGTTTTGTCTGCTATGGGAGAGACACTCGATGTATGGACCCGGACTGAACCATTGGCATGGATCACCCGGTATTCAACTCCCGCCATCCCCTGCCCGGTCGAGACGACAGCATCCAGGGCTTCCTTACACAGAGCGATATCGTCGGGATGAACAAATTTCTGGAATGACTGTCCTATCACATCCTCCATCCTGTACCCAAGGAGCTCCGTGAAGCTGGGAGAGACAAACGTGAATACTCCGTCGGGTTTGATCAGGTAGATGATATCGTGCGTGTTCTCGACAAGCAGGCGATACTTCTCCTCCGATTCCCTGAGGGCGTTCTCGGCTTGTTTCCGGTGCGAGATGTCATGGATGAGACCCAGGATCCCAAAGACGGAACCGGACGGATCGAGCAGGGGGATAAGGCGGACATCGAGCCAGAACTGACCGGAGGGCAGATGTTCGAAAACCTCGTTTCTCACGGGGATCCGGCGTGCGACGATCCCGCGGATCGCCACCATGTACTTCTCGGCAATCTCCGGTCGGAAGAGGGAGAAGAGGTTCTTGCCGGTAAGATTCTCCGGGGTGGTGAGCATTGCCCGTGCTCCCAGCGGGTTGATGTACCTGACGGTCCCTGTGGTGTCTAAAAAGAAGATCATGTCGGGAGAATTCTCAGCGATGAGCCGGTATTTTTCCTCGCTCTCCTTTAACGCGATCTCGGCGAGTTTGCGCCTGCTGATGTCCCTCCCCTCGGCAAGAAGGAACGGGATTTCGTTATCCGCACCTCTCACTGGTTTTATCGAGAAGTCGATGAAGGCAGTGTGTCCGTCAGCTGCCCTGTGGGTAGT
>NZ_PIZH01000373.1 GCF_002835825.1 Methanoregula sp.
GCCACCGCCTCCCACAACGCCGTCTACACCAAACCCGGTTCCGAAGATCGATGAGTAGTCCATCCCGGCCCCGCCAGCCCCACCGACATTGGCAGTTGACCCGGCGCCACCTGCTGCGGATTTGCCACCGCCACCGCCACTTTCATACGGGCTGGTAGAACTGCCTCCCGCTCCACCATTATATCCTTGGCCGGCACTCGCAGTGCCTCCGGCCCGGTTCCGTGCACCGCCACCACCCGAACCGCCATTGGCGCCAGTTGCGACACTGGAGGTACTGCTGCTCGTGCCTCCACCACCGCCACCGGTTGCTGTTATCGTGTCAAATACCGAGTTTTCTCCGTTTGAAGCCCGGGCGGTAGTGCCACCCGTACCACCCGAACCTATTGTGACGGTCTTGGTCCCGGATAATCCTGTTGTCAATGTGCCGTTCAGGACACCACCAGCACCGCCGCCGCCTCCTTGGCCACCTCCACCGCCGCCTCCAGCAACAACAAGGTATTCAACGGTACCGATGTTCGCGGGAACGGCCCAGGTAGTCGACGACGTGAACACCTGGATAACATAGTACCTGTAGGTGGTCGTTGCTGAACCACCCGGTGTTGTAACCGTAACGGTCACAGCGCCAGCTGCTGATCCGGCCGGGCTGGTCACGATGATTGAAGTGGTACCAGGAGTCGTGACGGTTGCGGGGTTGCTGCCAAACATTACGACTGCATCAGCGAGGTTGGTTCCGGTTATGGTTACCGCTGTTCCACCAACTAACGGCCCGGGCGTTGGGGAGATGCCCGTAATGGTCGGGGGAGAAACGTACCGATATACGTTCGTTCCGGTTGCAGTACCGTTCGGTGTGGTGACTACTACATTAACAGATCCTGCTGCATGAGCCGGTGTGATCGCACTGACCGCGGTAGCGTTGATCACTGACACGCCAGTTGCCGTAGTCCCGCCAAAGGTTGCTGCACTCGCTCCTACCAGGTTCGTTCCTATGATCGTTACGGGCGTACCACCGGCTGTCGGGCCAGCTGCTGGCGACACGCTGGTCACCGTCACGGCTTGGAATACCGTAATCGTCTTGTAGCTCGTGTCACTTCCCCATGCATTGTTCGCAGTAAGGCTGACATTGTAAGTGCCCGGGTTCGTGAAGGTATGATAGATATCCCCGTACTCGTGGGATACGTCCTTTGTGATCGTCGTGACATTCCCGTCGCCGAAATTCCACGTCCATGAGGTCGGATCATCCGACGACAGGTCGTAGAAGAAGACACTGAGTGGCGCTACTCCGGAGTTACGCGGGTTCATATCCACGTCGTTATCGTAGGTCTCGAAGTCGCTCGTCGGGGCGTTCGGCGTTACGTTGATGTAATTCTCCCGGAGGAGATAACTGCTGCTGAAGGTATTGGCAACCGTGAGGTTCACGGAGTAGCGGCCCACCGCATAGGTATGTCCGGGGTTCTGTTGCGTATTAGCTCCGCTGTAGGATCCATCGCCAAAGTCCCAGTTCCAGGACGAGACTCCCCCCGTTGAATGGTCAGAGAACTGGACGGTCAGTCCGGACAGCCCGTAACTCCCTGTAGTCGGTGTCCCGGTAAAGTTCGCCACGGCAGGATAGTACGTGAAAATATACCCCTGCCGGACCGACTTGTTACTCCCGCCCTCATTGGTCGCCGTCAGCTCAACCGAATAGTTCCCCGGCAGGAAATAGGTGTGTGTCGGATTCTGCAGAACGGAGGTGCCATTATCCAGCTCGCCGAAGTTCCAGAGCCATGACGTCGGGTTGTTTGTCGACAGATCGGTGAACGTGACGGTTAAGGGAACCCCGCCGGAAAGCGGTGTTGCGGTAAAGTTCGCCACCGGGGGGGTCATGCGGAACGTTGCCGCGATCGTGTGATTCGTCACAACGTTTGTGAACGTGTAATTGGTTAATGGTCCCTGGGACACGCTGTCAACAACAACATCAAGCACGTGGTAGCCCGTATCCGGCGTGATATTGTATGCCTGGCTCCCGCCATAGTTCACCGTTGTGATCCCTGACGGCGAGATCGCTCCGTTCGGCCCGGCTGTCGCGTTGATTGTATACTGGTTGATCGTAAACGTTGCGGCAATCGTGTGGTCAGCCATCA
>NZ_PIZH01000008.1 GCF_002835825.1 Methanoregula sp.
TACCGGTAGACCATGGCGATATTCTCGGAGATTCCTTCGGTATAATACGTGTCATATTCCCGGACACAGGGATACCCGGCCCACTCCCCCCGCGCACGGGCATCCAACCCATCCGGGTTCGTATGCTCAAAGAAGCTCCGGAGCGACATATCGTAACTGTGCCCGCGAGCGATACTCGCGAGGAAAGAATCGGACGAGAGGGTGGACAGCCCGTTCTGCCGCCGCTGATCATTGATCAGTGCGTGGATCCGGGTTTCAAGCGAGGAGGGATCGATGAAGGGCGCACCCTCGGTTTTGCTGGTGAAGGTGTCAGGAGGTGGCTGTGCGGGGACCCACGTGACCGCAAGCGTAATCTGCGCAGTGAACGCCGGTGTGGGGGGTGCTGTGGGGACGGGTGTTGCCGTTGTCTGCGTTGTCTTCGGGGTTGTGGCGGGCAACTTCGTCGTCTGGGTTGCCATCAGGGAAACCGGGGCGGGAGTGGTTGTCGGAATCGAGGTCGCGAGGGTCTGCGATGTAGTCATTGCGGGCAATGATTCGGCGGGCAGGGGAGTGACACCGTCTACTGCAGTCGTGGATACCGGTGTACCGGAAAACGAAGGCGCCCCTGCGGGATTTCCAACGCTATCCCTCACCGGAGGATACCCGAAGATCGCGCCTATCACAATAACGACCACAATACCAGCCGCAACAGCCCCACCCGCTACAGACCTGCCGGTTATGACAGGGGGAGGCGAAACAGACAATCGTGTACCGCACTGTGTGCAGAATTTCTGGGACCGGTCGTTTGTGACTGCCCCGCAGTTCGGGCAGGTAATGTGCACCATGCTATGAAGTGCATGGAACGCATGGAGGAAAAAAGATATGGGGGCCGTTACCGGGCCAGTTTTCGCACCGTTTCGATATTACCCCGGTCGTCTCGCCTCTCGTCTACGGGCGTCTCGCAGACCAGGGGAAGACGCGAAAAAACCCTGTTGTGGAGGATCTGGCGGAATCCCTCCTCGCCAATGAACCCGAGGCCGATATGCTCGTGCCGGTCCAGGCCGCTTCCCCGATCACCCTTCGTATCATTGAGGTGGATTAGCCGCAGGTTGTCAAGGCCGAATGCATCGTCAAGCTGCCCAAGGGTCTCAATAATGCCTTCCTCGGTTCGCAGCTCATAGCCTGCGGCAAAGGCATGGCAGGTGTCAAAACAGATACCAACACGCTCCGTATTGCCAATACCGTCAAGGATCCCGCGGATGTGCTCAAAACTGCTGCCCACACTGTTCTTCTCTCCGGCAGTATTCTCCAGAAGGAGCATCGTAGAACCCGCTGAATCCTTCAGCGCTGTATTGATGGCGTGAATCACCCGTGATCTGCCCCCTGCCATGCCGTCTCCAAGGTGATGGCCGAGATGCGTGACAAGATACTGGATCCCAAGTGTCGCGCACCTTTCAAGTTCTGCTGTGAGCGTTGCAATGGATTTCTCGTAAATATCCGGTTTAGGGGAGGCAAGGTTGGGAAGGTAGGGCATGTGGTCGACCGGCAGGAGACCGGTTGTCCTGATTTTCGACCGGAATGCTTCGGCAACAGAAGGGGCGATTGGCTGGTACGCCCATCCCCGCGGGTTCCGGGAGAACATCTGGAACACATCGCAACCGGCATCACTGGCACGATCCACTGCAAGGTCAAGGGAACCCGCAATTGAGACATGAACCCCGACTTTTACCATTCACGACACCCCTGGTTCATCTGATCAGGTTCTTTTGGCGCGGGGCTATTTGGGGATTGTGATCGGGGATATACGACAAAAAAGGATTATTTCCTGAAAATCGCAAGAAGTGCTGCACCAATGCCCGCTGCCCCGATGACGGCAAGGGGCAGGCTGCCGGACTTTGTGGGGGGGATGGTGGTCGGTACCTCTGTGGGGACTGGAGTCGGGGTGACCTTGAACTGCTCGGCAAAGCCGATCGGGGGTACCACTTTGACAATATAGACCGAGACCGGCTGAGGGCCGGTCATCAGGCGGGATCCTCCCACGCAGGTTGCAGATGGCGCTTCACCCTTCACAAACGTGACTTCCACGCTCGAGCCGTCGTTCCTTCCGTTATACATCACAACCTCGCGCGGCCCGAGTGTTTTCTCCATGACGCGGGTTCCACCAGAGAGGATGCTCACCGAGGACGTGACTGCCTTGCAAGTAGTCCCGTAACAGGTTGTACAGTCCGGGGCCGTTGACAGGTCAAGGGAGTAGTCACCGGCAAGCGGTGTTGGAATGGAGCCCGGGTCCCCTACACTATCGATCACGTATTCCCCGGCGGGGAGCCCGTTGTAGAGTTTGGCAATGGCCATCCAGTTGCCCCCGGCGCCCCCAAGGCTTGTTGCGACAACCGTGTCACCCACGTTGAAGACCGTCAGGGCACTATCCACAGGCACAGAACCGGTCAGGAACGAGGTATTCATGAGAGTGAACGAACAGACCGGGTCACCACCCGCGGGATAGGAACAGCCATACTGCTCCGGGTTCTCGATCGTGATCGTCTTGCTTTCTTTATTGATGGACGATACCATGCCTTTCACCGTGACTTCCTGGATGACTGCCGCAGCAGGCATGACGCAGAAACAGAGGAGAAGGACAGGGACTATCAGGTAGAGTGCTTTCATGGTTTTTTGCTCCCACAAGGCCCCTTATGCAAGAACCTATAACGAGAGTTGCCGTTGAAGGATAAAAAGACTGCAGGAAGGAAGCTCTCTTTTTGCCAGAGCGCCAACCAATGTACCATGAAGGTGACTTTCCTTGGGACCAACGGCTGGTTCGACACCCCTGCCGGAAATACCGTATCGGTCCTCCTCCAATCGGAGAACTATGATATCCTCTTCGATGCCGGCAACGGGATTGCCAAAGCCGACCGGTACATCACCCAGGACAGGCCGTCGTTTTTGTTCTTAAGCCACATGCATATCGACCATATCGCCGGCCTGCACACCCTCTGCAAATTCAGGTTCAGGCAAGGGCTGACAGTATTCACGAAGCAGGGAACACGGGAACAGCTGGAGACATTTGTGAACGACCCCTATACAGTACCATTCTCCATTCTTCCCTTCAAAAACGAGGTGCGCGAGCTCAGCCCGGGAACGCACAATGTCCCGTTCACCGTCACCTGCCTGCCGCTCGTCCACCCGGCCCCCTGCTTCGGATACCGTGTGGAACTGGATGGCAGGGTGATCGCGTACTGCACGGACACCGGTGTCTGCGACAATGCTGTGACGCTTGCCCGCAATGCGGACCTGCTGATCACCGAATGCGGCCTGAAACCGGGAGAGTCGAGTCCGGACTGGCCGCACCTGAACCCACAGGACGCAATCGGCATAGCAAAAAAGGCGCATGCAAAGCGCCTCGCGCTCGTCCACTTCGGGGCGGAAGTGTACAAGACCGTGGAAGAGAGGAAGGCGGTGCAGGACGAGTTTGAGAGACTTTGCCCGGGGCTCATCGCTGCAACCGACGGGATGCAGGTAGAAGTCTGAACGGTCAGACCAGGTACATATCCTCCGCTGCGCGGGTCAGCTGATCCCGGAACTGCGGAGCGGCAATGCTGATAATGGCAAGCGCACGCTCCCGCGTGGATTTCCCCTTGAGATCAACGATCCCGTACTCCGTGGCAAGGTAGTGCGTATCTCCACGCGGCGTTGTGACAACAGCGCCCTCAGGGAGCCTGGGAACCACCCGCGAGATCGTGCCACCTTTCGCAGTTGCATAAAACGCGAGAAACGACATCCCGCCTTTTGAGGCAAACGCGCCCCGCACGAAATCGAGCTGGCCTCCCGTACCGCTGAAGGTTGATCCCTCAAGGTGTTCGGCATTCGCCTGGCCGAGAAGATCAACTTCGAGAACCGAATTGATCGAAACCATGGTGTCGTGCTTTGCGATCACGGCCGGGGAACAGACATGGGATGCGGGGTAACTCTCGATCGCAGGATTATCGTTCATGAACTCGTACATCCGTTTCGTACCGGCAGCAGTGGTGAAGACGTGCTTGTACGGGTGGAGTGTCTTCCTGCACCCGTTTGCCACACCGCTTTCAACAAGATCGACCATTCCTTCCGTAAACAACTCGGTATGAATGCCGATATCCTTGTGGTCCATGAGGTAGCGTGCAACAGCGTTCGGGACATTGCCTATCCCAAGCTGGATCGTTGCACCATCAGGCACCAGTGCAGCAATGGCCGGGCCGATGATATCGTCCTCGGGTTTCTTCTCTGCAATTTTGAGCTCCATCAGCGGGACATGGTTCTCGATAACTGCATCAACCTCGGAAATATGGATGAAGGAGTCGCCAAAGACCCGGGGCATGTTGTGGTTGACTTCGAGGATAAGTTTCCTGCAGGTCCGGGCAGCGGTGGAGAAATAATCGTTTGCTGTTCCAAGGCTGAAGAAACCGGCCTTGTCCATGGGTGAGACCGTTGCCATGGCAACATCAGTGTCCATGTACTCCTCGACAAGCCGCGGGATCTGGTGAAGGTAACAGGGGACATGGTAGTTCAGGCCGACCCGGACGGAATCACGGTCGGCAGCACCGACAAACCACGAGTAATTCTCGATGGTGTCAGCAAGATCGGGTGCAAGGACCGTCTGTGCGGCAGGCTCACGGGGAAGGAACGTGTACATCTTAAGGCCCTTCACCTCACCCCGACGAGCCCGATCCGCAATTGCTGCAAGAAGGGCCGGGGGTTGTGCGATGCTCATGCCATAGACGACGGTATCCCCGTTCTTAATGTGCTCCACGGCCAGGCCGGGGCTGGTAAGTTTCGCCTTGTACTGGTTCTCAAAGGATTTCATGAAAGTCCCCTTAACAGAGATAACGGCACCAGGGATTAAATTGGTTTTTACTTGCCAGGGAATTCACGTGCAGGGGGAAGAAACGAAAAATGGGATTACTTGTTGAGTTTCTTCAACACCCACGCCATGTTGGCTCCGAGCGTCTTCATCGTAAGAAGTCCCTCTTCGTCGCTCTTTACGTCCCCGGGGTCAAGGCCGATACCGACATTCCAGTAGCTGGAACCGGGCACAACCATCTGGCTGATGAAGAAGAAGTGGTTCATGGTGTCGAACGCGTGGATCGCCCCGCCGCGGCGTACAGCAACAACCGCAGCCCCTACCTTGCGCCGGAACATGTCGTCATTGGCTTTTGCCACGAAACCGGCCCGGTCGATCAGGGCTTTCATCTCTGTAGAGACATCTGCAAAATACGTAGGGGAAGCAAGGATGATCCCGTCTGCATCCAGCATCTTTTCAATGCACTCGTTCACGATATCGTTACCGATAACGCACTTCCTGTCCCGGTTGGCAAAGCATTTCCCGCACGCCGTGCAGCCACGGATCTTCTTTCCTGCAAGCTGGATGAGTTCTGTCTCAATCTTCTCCTTTTTCAGTTCCTTGAGAAGTGTAGTGACAAGGATAGCGGTGTTCCCGTCCTTCCGGGCACTGCCGCTGAATGCAACAACTTTCATCGTATCCACCGGATAAGTATCCCACGAAACGTCCATATAAGAATTCGCACAGCAGCCCCCCTTCTCAGTGCGCCATCTTAAGACCCCTCACGCCAAATGGTGGTGCGATATGCTACAGAGAATACAGTTTTCCGACCTCCACCTCGGAAAGGAGCTCGGGAAAGCAATAGAAGATATGGGATTTGAGGAGCCATCGCCCATCCAGGCCCTCGCAATCCCCTTAATCCAGGCCGGCCGTGATGTCACAGCCCAGGCCCAGACCGGCACCGGCAAGACCGCTGCCTTTGGTATCCCCATCATCGGCCGTATCGACCCCACACGGAGGACCGTACAGGCCATCGTGCTCTGCCCCACCCGGGAACTTGCCATCCAGATAGCCGAGGAGTTCTCGAACCTCCTTGCGCACATGCCCCGGATCTCTGTTCTGCCGGTCTATGGCGGGCAGCCGATAGAACGCCAGCTCCGCGCGCTCCAGGCAGGCGTACACATCGTCATCGGGACACCCGGCCGTGTCATGGACCACCTCGACCGCCGTACACTCCGGCTTGAGGATGTTGAGATGGTTGTGCTGGACGAGGCCGACCAGATGCTTGACATGGGATTCCGCGACGACATAGAACTGATCCTACGGAAGGTCCCGCAGGAACGCCAGACCCTCCTGTTTTCGGCAACAATGCCAAAACCAATCCTCGAAATATCCCGGCAATTCCAGAACAAACCCGAATTTGTCCGGGTCGAGTACGCGGAACTCACGGTCCCGCAGATCGAGCAGTCCTATATCGAAGTGCGCGAGCGGGAGAAACTCGACGTGCTCTGCCGCTTAATCGACCTTGCCGATCCCAACCTAGCCATCATCTTCTGCAATACCAAGCGACGTGCAGAGGAACTCTCCACGAAAGTCCGGGCACGCGGCTATCGTGCCGATGAGCTTCATGGCGACATGAAACAGTCCCAGCGCGACCGGGTCATGGGGGGCTTCCGCAAGGGCATCATCGACATCCTGATCGCCACCGATGTCGCGGCACGGGGGATCGATGTCGACGATGTGGACATGGTGATCAACTACGACGTGCCACAGGATGTGGAGTATTACATCCACCGCATCGGGAGGACCGGGCGAGCCGGAAGAAGCGGCCGGGCGATATCCTTCGTTACGCCAAAGGATTTCACCAAGCTCCGCGAGATCATGCACTATGCGAAGATCCAGATCCCGCGGATGCCGGTCCCCACACAGAGCGATGTAGCCCAGACCCGTACCCGGCAGATGATCACCCGGGTACGCGAGACCATCGAGGCGGGCGGCCTTGAGCCGTTTGTCCGGATTATCGAGGCTGAAGCGGAGGGAGACCTCTCGACCATCGATATTGCAGCAGCACTCCTGAAAATGCAGATGGAGCCCGGTTCGGGGGCCACCGCAGGGACGACTCCGGCGGCAGTGGACTTTGGGGATACCGGTGCAGAGCCTGGCATGGTCCGGTTCTTCCTTGCAGTCGGGAGACAGCACAAGGTTGCACCCAAGGACATCGTTGGCGCAATCGCCGGCGAGACGGGCATTCCCGGTAAAGCCATTGGCGCAATACGGATCCTGGACAATTACTCCTTTGTCGAGATCCCAAGAGAGAACGCAAACGACGTTTATACTATCATGAAAGAGCGGACGATCCGTAACCAGCCGACCGGGATCGAACCCGCATCAGCGAAGCGGACCTGACCGTTTCCTCTGCTTTCCCGCCCATCTCTTTTTTGCTTGGATTGTGAAGCCTGACGTTTCAGGCCCAATCCGTAACAATCGCGCCTCATCACGGGAATAGCTGCTGTGATCATCCTGCCAGCGGCACAAACCTAATGTATCCTCAAGGGCAAACTGTCGGTATGAACAAGATCGTTGTAAGCGCTTTCATTCTGGGAGCATGCCTTGTGCTCGCTCTCGTAGCCGGCTGCACCCAGCCGGCAGCTCCTGCCACAACGCCCGCCCCGACGGTTGTTGAGACCACGGCAGTGGCAACCGAGGAACCGACGGCTGTACCGGCAACTCCTCAATCCATCACCCCCGGCCCGACCCAGACCCTTCCGGAGATCTGGAGCATGGAAGTCCAGGTAGGCAGCAATGGCGAGGCCATCAACCCGCAGATCACTGCAACGCTCCGTGGCGGGAAGGGAATGAACGTCATCCCGGCAATTGATGTCAAGGTCACGAGATCGGATGGCGGAGTCGAGACCGGTCGCATGGTCCAGCCGCTCCACGTGGGGTCATCGGTCACCCTCAAGGGGACCACCAAGAACACTGACCGGGCAGAAGTGTGGGTCATCACCCCGAATGGCGATTCCGTGAAGATCTACGATGCGTACGTCCCATTCAGGTCATTCAATTAACCTTTTTTACCATTACCGCGACGAGAACCCCTCGGTGAGATGCCCGACATAGAGCATGACCAGGGGGATGAAAATACCGACTGCCATGATAGCATACCCCTGCGGTTCGTCGCCAAACGGGGGGGTCATGGTGATCCAGACGCCGTTCACAAAAATGAACAATCCAATAAGGCAACTCAGTACTTTGATTATTGCTTCCATGACCTGTTCCGTTCCTGTACAAGGTGATTCCTGCACAGGATATTAAGTGCTTGTATCCGTGTGCAGGGATTCCAGGGTCATTTATAAGCCATCAGCCCTGACAGGGGTGATGCATTTTTCATCTCTGCGAATGAACAGATCAGGTACACACCTGACGGCTGAAAAAAATCCACACCCGTCCGATACAAAAAATGGGGGAAACCCGTGGGAACCGCGCTCCTTACCGACCTGTATGAACTCACTATGGCACAGAGTTACCGGGATCATGGGAAGACCGGTACGGCGGTCTTCTCCCTGTTTGTGCGGTCCCTTCCTCCCGAAAGGAATTTCCTTGTTGCAGCAGGGCTTGAAACCCTGATTACGAAGCTGGAACAGTTCCGGTTCACTGCAGATGAAATCGCATATCTTGGGACCCTGGGAATCTTCAGCAGGGATTTCCTCGCATGGCTGGAACAATTCCGGTTCAGTGGAACGATCTGTGCAGTCCCTGAAGGAACGGTTCTCTTTGCAAACGAACCCATTCTCCAGATCGAAGGACCCCTGCCTGAAGCCCAGATTCTCGAAACGCTTGCCCTCAACTGTATCCATTTCGAGACCCTTGTCGCTTCGAAGGCGGCACGGATAAGCGCTGTTGGCAGGGGAAAGAGCATTGTTGACTTCGGGTTCCGGCGTGCCCACACAAGCGAAGCGGGCATCGCCGCAGCGCGGGCCGCCTGGATTGCCGGATTCAATGGGACATCAAATCTCGAAGCAGGGAAGCGGTACGGCATTCCCGTTATCGGCACGATGGCGCACTCCTATGTCATGCTCTTCGACAGCGAGGATGCTGCATTCAGGGCGTACCAGTCCTCATTTCCGGACCGTGCCATCTGTCTTATCGATACCTACGATACCCTTGCCTGTACGGATACCATCATCCGGCTGGTACGGGAGGGGGTACCGGTGCCCGGTGTACGGATTGACAGCGGGGATATCGGGATGCTTGCACGGGATGTGCGGGCGCGGCTTGACGCGGCCGGCCTTCCCGGGATCCGGATTTTCGTGAGCAACAATGTCGACGAATATTCCATCGACGGCTGGCTTTCTTCCGGCGTCCCGATCGATTCCTTTGGCGTGGGGACCCATTTCATCACCTCCTCCGACGCACCGTTTCTCGATATGATATACAAACTGGTGGAATACGAGGGGACACCCCGGTTCAAGACCAGCCCGGGCAAGACCACGTTCCCATACCGGCGGCAGATTGTGCGGCATCACCGTAATGGGATCCTCGCATATGACGAGGTAGTCCGGACCGGAAAAGAGATGGTTTTGGGGCTTCTCGAACCGGTGATCATCGATGGCAGTCTTGTACGGCCCCTGCCCTTACCAGATGCGATCAAAGAGCACTGCTCCCGCGAAATTATATCCCTGCCGGTACCGTTCAGGTCGTTGGAAAAGCAGCTGTATGATGTCCGGATCCAGCGTTAAGCCCCCGTGTTCCGGCGCCTCACCACAAGGGACCCTATAAAAAAACGCATATAGTGCCCTGACAAACTCTTGGGCATACATTCTGCGGGTGATTACCGTTTCCCTTGTCCCCATACCCTTGCGCATCGCAGCCCTTGTCCAGGAGAGAAACAGCCTCTTTGAGTACCCGCAGGAGCAACTCGCCAAAATCATCCGTGAGATTAAATTCCGCTGCACCGGTTGCGCCCGATGCTGTACCCGTGCCTTCAATGGCCACGTCTTCCTGCTTGACAAGGACGTTGCTGCAGTGAAAAGGATTGATCCGGATGCGATTGAGCCTGCACCGGACCCAGAGTTCTGCGACCAGAACGGAACATTTTATGTATCCGGGTACGCCCTCCGGGCAAAGGATGACGACGCGGGGTCGTGCTGGTTTTTAGAGAGCGGCCGGTGCAGGATCTATGACAAACGCTTCTCCATCTGCCGGATCTACCCGTACATGCTCCACCGCGAGCCGGATGTCTGGGGTACTGTCGACTGGAGACAGATCTCCGGGTTTGAACAGCACGGGGAGTATGATGCAGAGATTTCAGAAGACGTGGCAATGGCGATCGCACGGGAGACAAAGGAGTACGAGAACGCCTTTTTGGCCCAGGAGATCGCCTTCCTCGAATTCATGAAGGAGTATTTTGCGGATAACCAGCTGAAGCACGTGCAGAAAGTGTACGATGACCGTATGCGGGCATCTGCCCGGGGATACCCGGTCCGCGTCATGGTCTTCTGCGATGGGGAACTGGCGGAACATATAGTCCGGACTCCGGGACCTGAAACGTAGCGGGCCAGCCTCTTCAGGGCCCGGTATCCACGTGATCCCAGAACTGGGTCAGCACGCGCCAGATTCTTTCACGCAGTTCCCGGACGCTGTAACAGGCAGGGCTTTTTTTTGGGCATTCGTGCCGGCCCGGCTCATAGAGGGCACGGTTCACCTCGACCTGGATCCAGGGAATACCTTTCCTCCAGTAATGGGCATTTGCTATGAACCCTCCGGAGAAGGGGTTATTGATTGCCACTTCGCGCCCCAGCCCAAATTCCTTACGGAACTCCCCGGCAAGCTGCTGAACCCATTCGGGAGGGCAGGTCGTGATGCCGTTCTTCCCTGCCTGTCCCGTACGGTCCCCGTTGTTGCCAAGGCAGATGAGCGGGCGCTTCTTTCCTGCATCTTTCTGTTCTCCCGATCCCCGCGGGAGCATCGAATGGCAGTCGAAGGCTAGTGCGACACCGCGATCATCGATGAGTTCGTCAATCTTCTGGTGGTAAGGGAAATACCATGCCATGAGGAGCTTGTGGATGAGGGGCATATCAGGTACCTTCCCATCGCGGTAGACCAGCCTGCCATCAACGGTGCGTATCTTGATAATGCCATCCGGGTCACGCGGCGGCAGGGGCAGGGGGGGCCGGTTCAGGTCAATGACCATGCGGGAAATCTCCGCCTCGATGTGGGCTGCAACCCTGTCGCCGAACCCAAACAATTTCCGGGTGTCCGGATCACTGTAATACCGGATGTCCTTTTTGCCCAGTTGCAACTGGCCGTCCAGTTCTGGAGGAACCCTGGTGCCGCCATGGGGAATGGAGATCAGGAAGGGGTAGCGCCGCTTCACGGTTCAAAATATCCTGCTGCATGCGTGTTAAGGTTTTCATCAGGGCATACTGTTCCTTTCACTGCCTGATGAGGATCCATTTCAGTGGAAATTACCTTCATTTCGTATGCAGGACGGTGTTTTCCTGCGCGCAACGGCGATTTATTAATACCGCTGGAGAAGCGGCATTTTCATGATTGGCACGAATAACGCAGGTTCTCCAGTGGAAGGAAAGGGGTATAAAAGGATGATCAAACAGCCGGATTAGCGCGATAACCGCAGGGAAAAATCCGTTTTCAGAAAACTGGTCCATTGGCCGGTTTTTTTTTCATTGGATTTTCGCTCCATTTTGCACAGGGGCAAAAAACAGATGATAAGGATTGCCCTGTGCTGGGCGGATCATCATTCTGAAATACTATCCCCGTTTATAGCCCAACTTCCGGAGAAACTCCTTTCTTCCGGTCATGCCGGCAGGATCCTCGATTCCCCGCGGTTTCTCGCCGTCGATTACGCCCATGATCCCCCGACCCTGTGCGGACTCGGCAACAATCACTTCCGCAGCATTCGCCGTTGCACAGAAGATGGTGCAGACTTCCGGGACCTGTTTGATCGCATTGAGGACATTGACGGGGTAGCAGTCCCGAAGGAAGAGGACGAAGCTGTGACCTGCCCCGATGACCCGGGCATTGTCCCGGGCAAGGGCGACCAGGTCGGTATCATTGCCATCAAGACGAATGAGGCAGTCACCGGATGCCTCGCAAAACGCCAGACCGAACCGTGCCCCGGGGACTCCCCCGACAACCGCTTCGCTGATATCTTCAACCGTCTTGATAAAGTGGGACTGCCCAAGGACCATGTTCACGTCTTCGGGCTTGTGGATCTTCACTATCCTGAACTCAACCGCTCCGCTCATCATTCACCACAAGGAGGAGATGGTTCTTGCATAATATAGGTTTTAGCCCTTCACACCGGACATCTGCCATCATCAGCATCATGCCGGGAAAGGGAATTTTCATTCCGTATCCTTTTAATAACACCAAAATACGCATTGCTACAGAGAACAGCAGCCAGTTCCGAGGTTTCTATGTGCGGGAGTCGCCAGCTCGATACAACTCTGATCATTGTTATGCTTCTTCTTGCCGGTAGTATCATCGTCACCGTGCCTGTATCGGCCATACAATCGTCGGAACAGTCCATCAGCGATTCGCTCACACGGGGGAGCAGGTTTACCATCACCATCACCGGCAACCCGAACACTGCGTATTACATCTGGCTCACGGGTACCTCGACCATGACGGGGAAACAGTATGACCAGCCGCCCATTATCTCCGATACGGCAGGCATAGTAAAAGACCCCGACGGAGGCCCGTACACGATTGGATCGTACCAGTACAACAATGGCGGGGGAAAGACGATCCGGGACGATGTGGCACCGTCATCGGCGGACATGTCGGACACGAACTATTACGCGCAGGCAACAACGGATGAACGGGGGCAGGTGATCGTCGAGTTCCGCACCTCGGTCTACACCGGACTCCGCTCGTATTCAGTAAAAGTAGAGAATCCCGGCGCCCCCGAGAGCGAGAATTTCAGGGTCGCGCAGACCGTGTACAGCAGGACTGCCCGACCGATGATCAATACACCGGCAGCAACCATGGCAATCCCCACTCATAACGTGACATACACACCGGAATATACACCAGTCCCCACAACCCTCCTCCCGGTTACAACGGATTCTGTTCCGTCAGAGACGTCCCCGGAAATTCCCGCCACCCCGCAGCCGACAAAAAAATCACCGCTCGCAGCACCGGGGATGGTACTTGCTGCTGCCGCGGGGGCCTGTCTTGCGGTACGGGCTGTCCGCTTTCACTCCTGATCAATGGATGCCCCCGCAAAAGAGAACGTCCCTGCTGGCCCGAACATGACCGATAATTCCTGTGCACCAAACGGCACTGACTGCCCGGAGATGGATACCATCCAGCGGTTTTTTATCCGCCCGTTCTTTTTAAGCCTGACCATCGGCATCCCGTTCTGTATCTTCAAAATCCTCTTTGGGATCAGCGCCCTGCGCCACCTCTCACCGGGAGGGGGGATCCTGGCATTCCTGGCGCTCGCGATGACGGTCTGGGCATTTACAGACCTCCTGATGAACACGGGCCGGTCCCTGTTTGACCTGTTCCACCGCACGGCACCCTTCGAGTTCTGTACTATAGCGCAGGTCGGAAGGATCTTCCATAAGCCGCTCATCTTCCTCGCTTTCGATACCCTCCTGACCTTCGCGATCATCTGCGCCATGCTCTGGACCGGGTGGATTGCAACGCTCTCACCTGTAGAGTCCTGGCTCTGGTATGGCGCAACCACGATGAACCTGATCAGCCTTTCCCTGGTCTCGCTCTATAACGAGATCCGCCGGGGGCACACCTGACCGGCCGGAATAATATCTAAAAAAGTTACTTATTGTCGTCGCCGAGCGATTCGCGGCTCCGCATCTGGTACAGGACCATGGGGTCCATCTCTTTGTACGTGTCTGCGCCGGTCCGCATGATCACATTCGCGATCCCACTGTTGACAATCATCTTGGAGCAGAGGAAACAGGGCCAGATCTGGGTTGTCTCGTCCGTCTCGACATCGAATCCCGAGAGATAGAGCGTGCAGCCCCGGGCATGCTTGCCTGCCTGGAGGAGAGCGTTCATCTCAGCGTGGACGCTCCGGCAGCGTTCGTAATTCGAGCCCGAGGGGATGTTGTGCTCCTTTCTCCAGCAGCGGTTCAGCTCCGTGCAGTCCATCTGCTTCCGGGGTGCCCCGGTATATCCCGTAGAGACGATCGTATTGAATTCATCGACAATGATGGCCCCGAAATTCCGCCGGAGACAGGTGCCCTGGTGGGCGCACCGCGTGGCAAGGTCGAGGAAATACTGGTGCCTGTTGGTCCGCATTCAAGAGAGTATGGAAAATCCCGGTATTAAAGCCGTAGGATCAGGAGGAGGTACAGGATGGCAGCCACATGGAGGACCAGAAAGGCGGGGACAAGGTGGAACCTGAGCTTCCGGGTCTTGTGGCGGAATACCTGCATGGAGAGAAACGCGCCGAACGGCCCGATGAATGCCAGTACAAGGAGAGCCCCCTCGCTTGTCCTCCACGTTTTCCGTTTCGCCCGGGATTTGTCGCTGGCAAACGCCAGAGCGGCAACAAGGTTCAGGCCAAGGTAAAGCCCAGCCAGAACCGTGAGGAGATCGATCCCCATCACCTCCCGGGAGCGTTGTCAAGGGTGAACCGCCATTTGCAGAACATGTCCGGCGGGTGCGGATCGGGGGGTGCAAAGAGGCACTCAACCCGGATCGCGGGATCGATCTCCCGGGCAAAACTGGTGAACTCCGCCCGGTGCATCTCCCGGCAGACGTACTCTCCCTGCCCCCTCCGGAGCCGGGCTTCCTGTGTCGGGCACGAGGGGACCGTGATTACCACCTCGTCCGTTTTCTCCTCGATCTGGTACCCGACAATCATTGCCCACGGGAAATGCCGGAGTGCCCGAACAAAGCCGGAAAGCCCCGTTTCCGTGATGCCAAAGCGGCGGACGATATCCTTTGCCGCCATACCGGCGACCCTTCCCCAGACCTGCTCATTGACCTGCTCGGCAACACCCTGCCCGTACGTATCTGCGATGTTGATAAACCAGAATGCGTCCACGACCCGGTAATGCCAGAGGAGGAATTCCAGGTACAGGTGTTTTTCCGCATCGGTCATCGTATCGAAGAGAGCAAGGTCCATGTATGTCATCCGGGGTCGCCTCAGGAATGGTAAGCGTCATGCCCGTGCCGATATGAACGTTTGGATTTGTGGTGTCAGGCACTGCAGGGAGGCATGACCCTCGTGCTGGGAAGCCAAGAGTCCGTTCATCACTTCAGGGGGGGTACCCACCCCTCCCAATCTCCCGGCCCGGAATTGGTGCCAGGGGCCCCCC
>NZ_PIZH01000374.1 GCF_002835825.1 Methanoregula sp.
CAAGAACCACCCGCAGGAGACTGAACCCTTGCGTAATGCCCTGACCATCAACGTCACGGACTTCTTCCGCGACAAGGAGGTCTGGGACGAGGTGAAAAATGTCATCCTGCCGGCGCTCTTTTCCCAGAAGAAGCGGATCTCGATCTGGTGCGCAGGCTCATCTACCGGGGAAGAACCCTATACCCTGGCCATCCTCCTCCACGAGGCCCTTGTCAATCACAAGGACTGGTCGGGGGTTATCACGGCAACCGACATTGACGAGGTGGTCCTGGCCAAGGCAAAGGCCGGAATTTTTGAGGAGAAGGCGATCCAAAAACTCCCGACTGTGCTGGTCCAGCGTCATTTTACCAAACGCCCGGATGGCCTGTACGAGGCCAAGCCCCACTTAAAGGAACTCCTCCGTTTCCGTCACCATGACCTGATGAGTGGTTTCCCCCCTGTACGGTATGTCGACCTTATCACCTGCCGGAACGTGACCATCTACTTTACCGAAAAACAGAAAGACGACCTTGCCCGCATGTTCCATGCAGCGCTTGTTTCAGACGGATTTTATATCATGGGCAAGACAGAGTATCTCGGGCGCCAGGTCGAGGATCTCTTTGCTCCCCGGAATCCAACCCAGAAGGTTTTTGTAAAAAAGGAAAAACCACTTCAATCCCGGCCGGCTCAGTGAGGCGGCTGGTCATCTTTTTCCTGAGCTTCGCCCCGCACAAAGTCCCTGGTGAGGCTTTGTTGTAGCTCTTTTCGTGCAGCATGGAGCTTGAGCTGGTTCATGACAGTCATGATATTCAGGCCAATGATGATGAGAACGAGGAGCAGGCTAACCCAGAGCATGACGCCCTGTGCCGAGAGGAAAGCAGCCCAGAGCAGGACAACAAAGGAAATGAGGTAAAAAACAACCCATGTGCGAAGTCCGGGCATCTCCATACAGAACCATTTTCCCGGGGAGGATATAATCCATGCGGCTTGTTTCTGTCGGATGTCGCGGGAGAGTCGATGCACGGTTCGGCAAAATGCATTTCCCCTTCTTTGCCCTTAATATCGTCATATTTTTTTACAGTGGATTCTATTATTACATGTGGAGAAAGGAGACCTTATCACCCTCATCGGCGGAGTCATCCTTGTCTTTGTCATCGCCCTTGTCTTGAACCCCCAGTACCTCTCGGGCTTTCCCGGAATCAGCGAAAAGCCGGCACACACACCGGTCCAGACTGTCGTTTCCACGGTTCACCATACCCCCGTTCTTCCGGTCACTGCGGTAACCCCGTTCACTGCTCCGGTTACCATAACTCCCACGGCTGAGCCGACCATTGCCCCGCCTTACCGTCTTTTTTACAACAGCAGCCCCTTCTCCTATCCACGGTTCAAGATGCCGGATAATATCTATATCTATGGCGCCGGGGACATTCCGTTCCGCGGCCGCGAGATGGTAACCTTTGCCTTCATCAACGAGTCAAGGGGGGGACTGACCCAGAGGTTCAGTGTTCCGTACCCGGTCTGGTCCCTGAATGCAACAGTAAATGCCGAGCGTACACCCCAGTACGGGAACTTCAAGATGGTCCTCTGTTACGCGAACAATGGTACGGTCATCGATGGCATGGAGATCCTGAACCGCGGGTCGATGACCCGGGTTATCCAGACCTACGGAGTGGATGTGTACATGATCATTACGACTGCATATATCGACAGCTACCAGATCGATCTCGAGACGCCAAAGGACTATTACGTCCAGTACTCGCCACGGTAACCTTCAGTAACATTCTGGTCCGGATTGTCCCGGATAATGGGGGAAAATTGGGACGATCAGAGTTTTTCAACCGTGATCCTGACCCGGTCCCCGTTTTTCAGGGGATGCCCTTTCGGGATGTCGATGTTGAACCAGAGTGCTTTGGGGTTCTCCTGGTTTGAGTCCTGGGACATCAGGCAGTCCTTGTGTTCATTGATATTAGCAATAAACTCGATTGCGGATTCAAATTCCAGTACTGTAGTCATGATAAAAGGGGAGATAATTGTTCACTAATTCTAGATGGCACGCGAGGTGACCATCCAGGTAGTGCTGTTCGAGTAGCTCCACC
>NZ_PIZH01000375.1 GCF_002835825.1 Methanoregula sp.
TGGCAATACAGACTGATTTATTTTCAGACGCCCGTACTCTAGGTAACCAATCCAAACGGAGATGGTCGTCCTGAATGCACTGCACAAGAAACTGATACTGCTCGTCCTGATCTTTGCCTGCGGGATTCTGCTCGGAGCCTTATACACGTATTTCCTTTCGCCCGGTGCAGCACACCCGGCGAAACAGCCGGTGTATTCGCAGCAGGCACCGGAGCCGATCGGCCCCTACAGCCAGGGCGTCCGGTCCGGGGGCTTTGTCTGGCTCTCGGGACAGATAGGCATCGATCCTGCAACGGGGAACCTGACCGGGGGAATCGAAGAACAGACGACCCGTGCGATGGAGAACCAGAAGGCAGTCCTCGCCGCGTCCGGGCTTACCTTTGCGGATGTGGTCCAGACACGGATCTATCTTTCCAGCATGAGCGACTTTGCTGCGGTCAACCGGATCTATAGTACGTATTTCACTGATACCTTCCCGGCCCGTTCAACGGTGCAGGTTGCCGGCTTGCCCAAAGGCGCGCTCGTTGAGATCGAGATGGTGGCAGAGAAGCGGTGAGGGAATTCCCTTTTTTCTCCGTTGAAATTCTTTGAAGTAATGATGGGGGCTGATGCCCCCATACCCCCGTTTGTGATGAGCGGCAGCCGAAATCGAAGATTCTCTGATGAGAATCTTCTTAACTCCCTTCGGTCGTCCCCGAACAGCGCCCCGCGGCGGCATCAATTCATTTTTCTGAAAAAACTCTGCGTCTCGGAGTATCTCCTTGAGGTATTACAGAGGTATCGCCTGCGCCCCCGCCCCCATTGGGGGTGCTTCGTTCCGAGGGAATGAAGCAGAGGGATTTTGCAAAATCCCTCTTGTTGAGGGTCTTCAGACCCGAGACACGAGAAGTACCTGCAAGGTTCTTCGAGGATGGACTTTCGAAGTTGGAGAGGTTCATAGGAACCTCGACAATGAGAAGGGAGACATAAGCCGACCTTCGAAGAACGCATTCGCGTTCTTCTCATCCTCCTGGTTTTACAAACCAGTCGGAGGCGCAAGGGGGGCGATCATAACAAGGAGATAGGTATTCTCCAAAGTATTTCTCTTAAAAAAAGTGAGTGTCAGTCAGTACTCACGGTACACCAGGTCGCCTTCGTGGACCCGCTCGTTGACCCGGATGCCGATGTCCTGCCCCGGGTCAGCTTCAACGATCGGCTCGTGGTTGAACTCCATCGAGGTAACGGTCTGGTGGATGTCATCATGCGGTCCCAGGATGTGGATATGGTCCCCCCGTGCGATATGGTCCGAGAGAACGATAGCAGCCACACCCACTCTCGGGTAGTAGTGGGTCACCTTCCCAATCACGGTCTCCATTGTCGGCTCCCTCCCGACATGAGACTACTATCCGGGCCGGACGATAAATGTTGTCCTGCCGCCCGCCCGTCAGCGTGGGTCCTGCGGCCGCGACAGCGACTCCATGAGCGCATAGAAATATTCCGGTTTTTTCGTGGTATAGAGCCCGTACCATGCCTCAAGCGTTGCCGGAAGCATGACACCGAGTCTTTTAAAGACCTGGTACGCGAACTCGACCGGCGCCGCCCCGCATGCAGTGACGAGGTTGCAGTCAGTAACGGCCGGTTCGCTCACGTAAAAGCGCTCGCCATGATAATCCGGGCAGAATCTCTTCAGGGCAGCCAGGTCGTTGCTCGTGTGTGAGCGTTTGTCCAGCAGACCGGCATTGGCAAGAGTGAATGTTGCCCCGCAGATCGCAGCCACCACTGCGTCACCCTCAAGCACCTCGCGGATCTTTGCGATGACAGGTGCCTGCACCGGGTCAAGCCAGGTGTCCGCACCCGGCAGGAGGAGCAGGTCGCCTTCGCCCGGCCGGATATCGGCAATCAGCATGTCGGGTTTCAGGTGTATCCCGCCCATGGTGGTGATGGTATCCGGCGTACGCCCGCAGAGGACGACATCGTGCCTGAGCGAAGGATCTTTCAGAAAGCGGCCATGGTGGAGCTCAGCAAGTACATTGGCCGGCTCCCAGTCGGCGAGCGTATCCTGGATGTACATATAGG
>NZ_PIZH01000376.1 GCF_002835825.1 Methanoregula sp.
ATCTTGTAGGGGCCTGTCACGTACATCGGGAACTGCTGGTGTTTCTCGTAACTGTGTGTCCGACCGAATCCGTAGGTGTCAGTCTGGCCATTGTCCATGTTCGTAACAGTCATCTCGAACCAGCAGTACTGCGGGTCATCGTTGAGCGGGAGGACGACAATATCGATACCCCATGCCGGATTATCGACACGGAACTGTTCGGTGCGGACGTCCTTCTCACTCTGGAACGAGTACGACTTCTGGAGATAATGATCCCCCAGGGCAAACGTGATCTGCGGTGTTGCCGGAGCAGCCGCTGAAACTGCCTGCGTGCCGGCAGGCGCAGGGGGAGTTGTCGTGCCCTGGGTACACCCGGCGATAACGACGGTAATGATGACCAGGATGCAGGCAGCAAGAACATGATATTTCATATGCGTGAGTGTTGGAAGAGGGCACTATATTATAGTTAGGAGATGGTGCTACATCCCCCCCTTTTGCGATAGTGCCATGTTACCTGTACCTGTGGGTGTCCCCCTATGGGTGATGCCGGGGCATCGCGATGCGCTCCGTATCGCTGTACAGAATCAGGTGAGACCGGGTAACGGGGGGTCGCATGGGTACAAGATCATTGCGTTCCTCCCTGGTTTGGCAGATCATCTTCGGGATAATTCTTCAATTTTCCCGGAGCCGGCTGCCTGCCCAAAAACAGTTTGTACCCACGCGACCCCCCACAGCGAGATCTCTCATAATCTCCTTCCATGTGAAAATTACGACGGAAAGTCAATGACCCGGCGCGTACTGGTAGTGCAGGGGGTCGCATGGGTACAAACGATCGCGGGGGTTCCTGCCCCCCGCACTGGCCCGGTTCTCCGGCACCGCGAAACCTGCTCTAAAACAGCGTGTCCTGCCGGGTCGGTTTCTTGATGTGCAGGACCTCGCAGGCCGCATCGCCGACCGCATCGCGATGTTCCGGCACCGTGTAGATCCCGAGGCGCCACTGCTCGCGCCGGGTCATGTTGAGGGTCCGGATCCGGGGCGAGAGCTCCTCGAAACTGGTGACGGCATTCCGGCTCTGCACCCGGACGCCAAGGGACATCTCGCGGGGGATGGGGGGGATGTCAACGAGCACTTCTTCGGCCCGTATCCCTGCTGTTACCGCGATCTGTGCTGCAAGGTCCCGGGACTTCTCCAGGGTAATCCCCTCCTGCCAGGTCGCCGGGTTGATCTGGTCGCTCCCTGCATACACGGCCCGCTTGTACAGGCGCCGTTCGTAAAGCCGGAGCGCGATCCCGCGGGAGACCGGGTTTTCCGAAGTACGCAGGGAATGCATGCAGCCTGCATCGTCAAGGCGAAGAAACTGCCACCGCTCTTCTTCGCCCATGCCGGCACAGTGTTCCAAGGCAGCGAGCTGGAACATGCTCTCGCCGATCCTGCTGACGTGGTGGTAATAGACCGTCGGCCGCATTAGCGTCCGGGCGATCAAAAGGGACTCGGCGGCATTTACCCCGTTCTCGTCAAGCACGGTCCCGTCAGGGTACCGGATCAGGTGCCGGATCAGGCGCTGGGCGTCGACCGTGCCGTAGGGCGCGCCGGTGTAGTAGGCATCCCGGAGGAGATAGTCCATCCGGTCCACATCGAAGTCACCGTGGATGATGCTGGAGAGCGGGTGCTTCCCTTCAACAACCTGCGACAGTTCCTCCGGATCCACCCCGGCTTCTGCAAGCACACTTGTGGTAGGAGCATCGATGACGGGCCGGATTTCATCATGGGTCCGGTACAGGTACTGCTCCATCAGAGGCTCGCTCGCGTGAGAGTAGGGACCGTGGCCGATGTCATGGAGGAGCGCAGCGGAGACAACAAGCCTGTGCTCGTCCTCAGCCAGCTGGAACCTGCGGCAGGCAACATCGGCAAGGAACATGGTCCCGAGGGAGTGTTGAAAGCGCGTGTGGTTTGCCACGGTGTAGACAAGGCATGAGACGCAAAGCTGGCGGACGGAACGGAGGCGCTGGCGGAGCGGCGGGTCGTGCAGCCATAGAGTGAGGTCTTCCTTGCAAAGCAAGTCGGGGACGTTGG
>NZ_PIZH01000009.1 GCF_002835825.1 Methanoregula sp.
TGCCCGGCTGGATGATGGAACGATTGCCGGGTTTGGCATGCTCCGGCCCCATAACCCGATGCCCGCGTTCCGGCACGCGGCCGAGATCACGTACTTCCTCCGGCCGGACCTGACGGGAAAAGGGATCGGGACACGGATGCTCGCGTTCCTTGAGGAGGCCGGCCGAAAACAGGGAATAACAACACTCCTTGCCAGCATCTCGTCCCTGAACGAGGGCAGTATCCGGTTCCACGCCCGGCAGGGGTTCACGGAATGCGGGAGGTTTGCCCGTGTCGGGATAAAAAAAGGAATTGTCTTCGATACAGTCTGGATGCAGAAGTTCCTCTGAACCGATCAGAACTTCCCTTTCGTGCTCCGGACCGTCTTGTCACCGGTCAGGGCAAGTGCCTGCCCGAGGGCGATGCCGAATGCCTTGAACGCAGCCTCGCACTGGTGATGGTCGTTCTTGCCGGAGAACGTGATGTGCGCCGTGATGCCGGCCCGGGTGCAGAGCGAGTAGAAGAAATGCTCGAAGATATCGGCCGGGATGGTGCTCACGAACTTGTTCCCAAACGTCCCCTTCCAGACAAGGTATCCCCGGCCCCCGCAGTCAAGGGCCACTTCGCCAAGCGACTCGTCCATCGGGATGACCGCGTGGGCGAACCGCCGGATGCCCCGGCCCTCGCCGATCACCTGCTTTACGGCATCACCAAGGACAATGCCGATGTCCTCGATGGTATGGTGGCAGTCCACGTGCAGGTCGCCCTTTGCCGTGCAGGTAAGATCAAATCCCCCGTGCCGGGCCATCGCGGTCAGCATGTGGTCGAAGAACGGGACGCCGCTGTCCACCTTCACAGTCCCCTTCCCGTCGGGGTTCAGTTTCACTACGATCTTCGTCTCCTTTGTCTCGCGCTTCACGTCCACAACTCTCATCTGCATTCCTCCAGTGCATCCACAAGTTTGATCTTCCCGCTGTACAGGGCCGAGCCGAGCACGGCCCCGAAAGCCCCGGCTTCCTTCAGGGCGGCAACATCGGAACGGGCCGAGACACCGCCAGCAACAACAACAGGGATGGTTACCGCATCGATCAGCTGCTTCACCGGTTCAATCCGTATGCCCTGCTGGAGCCCCTCGACATCCACGTTTGTGTACAGGAGCGAACCGGCGCCCAGCTCCTCGAAGCGTTTCGCCCAGCCGATATAGTCCCCGGCCGTCTCCTGCCAGCCGTGCACCGCAATCTGCCCGCCTTTTGCATCAACCCCGGGCATCACCCGCTCTTTACCGAACTCACGGGAGAGGGTGCGGATGCACTCCGGCTCCCGGGTCGCAAGGGTCGAGATGATGACCCGGTCCACGCCGGTTTCGAGCCAGTTCCTCGCATCGTCCACGGAGCGGATGCCTCCGCCCAGCTCGACCTCAACGCCGGTCTTTTTGATCAGGTCTTTGATGAGTCCGGCATTCTTCGAGGCAGTCCCGAAAGCCCCGTCAAGATTGACGATGTGGAGCGCTGTTGCCCCCAGATCCAGCCAGCGGGTGGCACAGGCAAACGGGTCGCCGTAGGCTGTCGCGCTCTCGCGTTTGCCCTGCACGAGCTGGACGCACTTCCCTCCAAGGATATCAACTGCAGGAAAGATCTTCATGGGCAGCCTACCGGATCATCCGCTGAATGGCCATCACGAGAATATCCCGGGCACCGGCACGCCGGAGCTGGTTGATGAGGGTATAAACCCGCTCCTCGCTGACCACCGCGTGGACCGCGACGAGGCCCTCTGATGAGGCAACGTCCATGACAGTCGGGCCGGAGAGACCGGGCAGGACCTTTTTCACCGCGTCAAGGCAGGACCGTCTGGCATTCATCATCAGGTAACACTGCCCCCGCGCCCGGATCACGCTCTCCAGCGCAAGGTGGATCTCGTCGATCTTGTCCCGCTTTTTCTTCAGGGAGTCCTTGTTTGCGATCAGGTGGGTCGAGGTTGTGAGGACCTCGTCGATCACCCGGAGGCGGTTGGTCTTCAGCGTCGTGCCCGAGCTTGACAGGTCGATGATCGCGTCCGCGATCCCGAGATGCGGGGTTGCCTCGCAGGCGCCACCCACCTGCACGATCTCGACCTCTACCTTCTTCTTTGCAAAGTACCTGCCGGTGATGACCGGGAACTCGGTCGCCACCTTCTTCCCCTTCAGCTGCTTCACCGAGGTGATGCCGGAGTCCTCGTGCACGGCAAGGACCAGTGTGCCCCTGCCGGACTGGAGGTCGAGGAGCTCCTCGACATCGGACTCCCGCTCGATCACCATGTCGTGGCCGGTGATGCCAAGGTCGGCTGCCCCGTTTGCAACGTACTCGGGAATATCCGCGGGACGGGCAAAAAGGATCTCGACATGGGGGTCGAGCGTCCGGGTAATCAAACGCCGTTCGGCCCCGGTCTCCGCAAGGTGGAGCCCGCTCTTCTCCACGAGATCGAGGATGGGGGCGGCGATCCTTCCCTTGTTGGGGATCGCAAGCCGCACAACATCAGAAAAAGAAGGGTTGTCACGGGATTTTTTAGTGACAGGTGCAGGTTTTGCCATTGCTGTTCCAATCAGAACGTCTTGAGCTTGCCGGCGATTACCTTTTCGGTGATCTGGGTGACATTGGCCAGCTTGTCGTCAACAATACCAAGGATCTCGGCATTGATGTCCTTTAACGCGACACCGCACACGGGCAGTACCTGGACACTGGCCACGAGGGGCTGGTCGATCGGCTTCCCGATCTGGGAGAGGAGGCGGATGTACATCTCTTCGATGCCGTCGACTTTCCTGACGCAGTCCTGGGCGATCTGGGTCGAGAGGAGGTTATAGATCTTGCCGATGTGGTTGATCGGGTTCTTGCCGCTCGTTGCCTCCATGGACATCGGGCGGTTGGGGGTGATGAGCCCGTTGCAGCGGTTGCCGCGGCCTACCGAGCCGTCGTCTCCCATCTCGGCCGAGGTACCGGTGACGGTTAAGAAGACGCTCTTCTTCCTGATGTCGTCAGCAGTGTTGACGTGGACAACGACCTTCCGCTTCGAGGTCTTCTTTGCGACCGCAGTGATCTCCTCCTTAAGGAGGTCCATGTATTCACTATACTCGCGGATGTCCTTGCAGTACCGGTCAACGATAGCGCAGGCAATGGTGAGGGTGATGGTGTTCCCGTCGCGGAGGCCCATGATCTTGATGTCCTGGCCGATGGCGGGGTACTTCTTCCGGAGTTTTGTGTCAATGTAGTTCGCGCTGTTTAAGATGATGTTCTCCACGTCGGAGAACGGCGCGTGGCCGACACCGAACGAGGTGTCGTTGGACCTCGGGGCCGTGCCCTGGTTGGGCTTGAAGACATCCCGCAGGTCGGTGGAGCCGGTCCCGAGCCGGCAGTCGATCATGATCTCGCGGTTCAGGTCAAGCTCGGGGAGAATCTTGTGGATGTACTTGTTGGCGGCCTCGACGGCAACGGCATCTGCGGGGACCTTGACGCCGTTCCATTCCTTGGTTGCACGGCCGTCCAGGAGCACGTAGATCGGGCGGATCATCCGGCCGCCACCGAACTTCGGTGCGGATTCGCCGGCAACGATCTCGCCCTGGTCGGTGTTGTGGTGGAGGACAACGCCGAACTCCTCAAGGTAGGTTTTGCAGAGGGCCTGGCTGATGGACTCTGCAATGCCATCGGCAATGCTGTCAGGGTGACCGAGGCACTTGCGCTCGGCGACTTCAATGCGCTGCTTTTCAAGGGGGATCTGGTCCAAGGCTTCGATCTGGATGTTTCTTTTCATGAGTGTCCTCGTGGGATTCGTTAGTATACATGGGAATGGTGTTGATATAACGATTTCCAATTATACAAGAAACGAGGCAGGAATTATTACTGTTAGTAATCGAAAAACAGAGGCAGAACGTCGTAAACGCTGCACATGCAACACGATATAACCACAGGTCATGCCCGAAACAGCAGTGTAAAGAGAGAGAAGATACAAGCCGGGCGCACTACGAGGGACTACCGCCGCAGGAATTTATGGAGAATAGTCATTTCGCTGCCTTTCGGGGCCTTCTTGACCGGGGGTTTTGTCGGGACGGGCTTCTCCTCCTCGAAGTCCTCCTGATCGACCGGTACGGGCCGGTTCTCGTGGCCCGGCGGGTCGGTCCTTGTCATCTTTTTCGTGAGCGTCGGGCTGGTGCGGGAGTGGGGAAGCGTCCTTCCCACGTTCAGCTTGGTCCCGCATCCCGGGCAGAAGTTTGCGGAGTGCGGCAGCTTCTTCCCGCAGTTGTGGCAGAACTGGGGGGTTGCCTCTTTTGGCTCATCACGTTCCGGCTTGCCGGTAACGGGGGCTGCCCTGCTCTCCTGGACAACCGGGCGCCGGGCCGGCGCCGGGCTCTCTTCCGCAACAGGGGCCGGCGGCTCGATAACCGTCTGCCGGACGGGCCGGGGTGAGACCGGGCCGGTCTGCCGGATAGCGGTCTTCATGGCTACCCGCATAGCAGACTGCACGGCAGGTTTTGCTACGGCCGGTTCCTCTGCTGCCTCGCGGGTGACCGGGGGTTCCCGCTCGTAGGTAGTGGCAATGACCTGCCTGATCGGCAGTCTCCGGGGGGGCGTCACAGCCGCGGATTCCGGTGCAGGCTCCTCTTCCGGAACGGCTTCCTCTTCGGGAGCATTGTAGGGTGAGAGCAAACGCTTTACCGGGGGCTGCCGCTCGTGGTCCTTTTTGACCGGCCGTCTCACCGGCTGGAGCTCGGGCCGGGGACGGGCACGCTCGGGAACGCGGATCGGTGCAGGCTCCTCCTCTTCCTCTTCACCATATTCCTCGTCATCGATGGGCTCCTGCACCTTTGCCGGCGCAGGCCGCCGCTGGGGCTTTTGTACTGCGGGGCGTTCTTCTTCAGGCTCCTCTTCCGGGACAGGCTCCCGTGGCCGTGCCGCAGCGGGCCGCTTTCCGGGTTTCTTTGCCGGTGCCGGCTCCTCGCCCTGGAGGAGGGTATTCCATTCATCAATCTCCGCAGACCGGTCCGTGCCGCCCTGGACAAAGACCAGCTTCATGGTCTTGATCTCGTCATCTTCGGACCTGAGGGAGAGGACGAGCACGGGGTCGGAACTTTCGGAGACTTCGACGATGCTTCCCACGATGGTATCCCGGGAAACGTCTTTTGCCGTCACCTTGATCTTCTTTTCCTGCGTGTCGATCAAAAAGATACGCTGGTTGGTCAGGTAGGCGTGGAACGAGAATTTCTTGACAGCAACATTGAGTGCCCCAATCAGCACCTGTTCGCCGGGCTGGAGGACCGCAGAGAGACCGCCCTCCTCCTCGTCTTCTGAATCAGGATCCCCTGCCGGTGCCCGGGCCACGGTCCCTTTGGATGCAGGACCCGCCCGCGGTACGGTAAACTTCCCCGCGTCAGCTGCCGCACGCTCTTTTTTCCGGGTAATTTTGCCGCCGCAATAACCGCATTCGGTGATATCATCCCGAAGGTTCATCCCGCAGTGAGGGCACTTCATCAAGGAAACTCCGCTTGTTTATCGTACGGACTGGATAATTATAATGTTCTCATAAGATATGAAAAATTCTCTGATCAGCGATCGGTCCGTCAGGAGGTTCCTGCAGGGCTATTGGGGAGAGATGAGGGCGCTGATCGCTGCGGTGACCTCGCGCCGTTCGTCCTCCTTTTCTACAGGCCAGACATACAGCCCGGCGGTGTCCCGGCTGGTGCTGAGCAACGCATTGACCCGGCAGCGCTCCATATCTCCCGAAAGGAGGCAGTCGTCCGGCCCGACCCGTGCAAACCGGCCGGTGATTGTTGAAGAGACCGGATCGGGGGAGTCAAGAACGTAATAGAGCCCCCGGTTCACGGCAACGATCAGTACCCCGCGTTTCCCGGTCTCGCCGGAGTTCCCCGGCATGATGGTGCCGTACCGTTCGTCGCCGTACTCGTTGAGGAACTCGAGATAGAACAGATCGTGCCGCTCCTTGAGCTGCGAGAGGAAGAGGCCGGCCTTTAAGGGGAGGTAGCGGGAATATTTCGCGTTGACCGGTTCCTTAAGGTGCCTGAACGCCGGGAGTTCAAGGAGCTCGCCAAGGGTCCGCTGCACCCGGAAAAAGGCATCCCCTTTCACGCTCCCGACAACCTTCAGGGGGACCGGCCGGAAGTAGATAGTCTTTCCCAAAACCGGTACCACAAGCGTCCCGTCCTTCATCGCGGTAAGCGTGACCGGTGCGGCCGGCAGGGGCTTGGGCGGTTGCTTTTCCGCCATACGGGCTTTGACAGGCACGATCTTTCCCCCCGGTGCCGTGCCCCGTGCAAGGAGAGCCCACTCCTCCGGGGAGTGCGTTGTGTCCAGGTGCTTCTTCCAGAGCGGGTCGCGGATATGCGCAATGGAGACCAGCCGGTACGCGGGCCCCACGGGAATGAACTTTGCCCCGCAGTGCGAGCACTCGATGATGAAGTCGGTATGGGGGATCCCGAAGAGCTGCTTTCCCACGATCTTCGAGAGGATTCCGGTCCGGCAGACCGGGCAGAGGTCCATCCACGAGATCGATGATCCGGCCGCTCCTCCCGCGAGCCGGACCGAGGGAGCGAGCGTTGATGCGATATGCCAGGTCCAGGGAGGGAGGAGGCGGATTGCCCGCCGTGGCCGGTGCATCTGCCGGTCGATGATCTCTGTCATCTCCGTGATCCCGGCAGTGCAGAGTATCTCGGCGATCACCGGGACGACCGTCTTTCCCGTAATCCGCAGGCGCTCCTCAAGGGCAATGTCAAGGCCGGATGCCACGCTCCCGGCAAGGGAATCGCGGGGCGTTCTGATGGCAAGCGTCCGGGTCGGCTCGGCATTGAGGCACTCCATGGTCACGCCGACCAGTTCGCCAGTGACATGCACGCCGCCCCGTAAAAACGGGAGCTGAGAAACACGCTGTGTCACGGTGGTGCAGGCATGGGCGAACAATTCAGGCGGGATGGGGAGAAACTGGGTAGCGGACATGGTTTTGCGACAGATCCATTGTCGCGGGACCACAATAACCGTTCGGGTGCTGCCGGGTGCAAAGGCCGTGAGCACAAACAAAGCATAAATGCGAGAGCAGCCCCACGTGAGGATACGGATGACAGATATCCACCGGTGCCCTCTCGCACTCCCGTTCATGATGCTCCTCATCTGCACGCTGGTCCTCGCAGCCGGTTGCACGCAGCAGGCAACCACGCCGCCGGCACCCGACCCGGTGCATGAACTGGGCGCGACTTTGCCGCCGCCCGGCGAGCTCGTTTTAGTGAATGGCAGCCGGATGCACGTCCGGTGCACCGGAACCGGCAGCCCCGTGGTTGTCATGGAAGCAGGATCAACGGACATCTCCCTCTCCTGGGGAAAGGTCCAGCCGGGTGTCGCGAATTTCACAAGGGTCTGCGCCTATGACAGGCTGGGGTACGGGTGGAGCGAACCCCTCGAAGGCCCGGTCACTGCCCGGGACGTGACCGGGCAGCTGCATTCCCTCCTCGGCGCCGCAAACATCACCCCTCCCTATGTCCTTGTAGGACACTCCCTTGGCGGAGAATACGTACGGTACTATGCCAGCCGGTACCCGGATGACGTAGCGGGCATTGTGCTCGTGGATCCCGGGTCCGAGTGGCAGATGGTACGGACTGGTGAACATTTCACCCGTGAACAGCAGGCTGCCATCCATACAGCCGTTCTCGGCATCCGGTCAATGCGAGAGAGAGCGGAGAACGGCACGTTCGCCGCCAACCTCTCCCTTGTGCCGGCAGATCCCCGCCTGCCATCGTATGAATTCCACGCGTACCAGGCGCTCCTTGCAGCCCGGCCATCTTTCTGGGAGGCACGGGCTGTCGAGGCGGAGAGCGCATTCTCCATCTTTTCCGAGTTGCAGCAGGCAGAGATCACCCTGCCTAAAAACATCCCGCTCGTTGTCATCGCTTCGGGGAATGACATGGGATTCTCGCAGGACCCGTCAAACAATGCAGAGGCCAATGCCATGTTCCGCACGCTCCAGCAGGAGATGGCCCGTGAATCGGCAAACGGGACATATCGTGTTGCACCAAATACCACGCATTACGTCCAGCTGGACCGGCCCGATATCGTTATTGAAGCAATCCGTTCGGTTGTCGATACCGCCCGCGCTTTACCTGATAAGAATATCAAGATGTAATCCCGCCGGTCGGGGGATCCGGCTGCGCAAAAAGGAGAGATTGTATTTTCAGCACCCGCACCGGAACAGGTCCCGGACCATCTCCGGGATCTCCGATACGCGGGACGCAACCGGCACGCCGTGCTTTTTGAGCCGGGCGATCTTGGACTTTGCATCGCCCTCGCCGCCCTCGACAATGGCCCCGGCATGGCCCATCCGCTTGTCGGGCGGGGCCGAGACGCCGGCAATGTAGGAGACAATCGGGAGGTCGGTGCAGGTCGCTCCTTCCTCTTCGAGGTTCCCGCCCACTTCACCGATCAGGACAACCGCTTTTGTCTCCGGGTCCTTCTCGAAGCGCTGCATCACGTCAACAAACGTCTGCCCGATGACCGGGTCGCCGCCAATGCCGACCACCGTGCTCTGCCCGATGCCGGCCCGTGTCAGCTCGTCCACGACCTCGTAGGTGAGCGTGCCCGAGCGGGAGATGACTCCCACGTGGCCGCGGGTGAAGAGGGCGGACGGCATGATTCCCATCTTCACCTCGCCGGGCGAGAGGAGCCCGGGGCAGTTGGGGCCGATCACGCTTGCGCCCTCCATCCTCGCGTACGCGATCGCCTTCATGGTGTCCTGTACGGGGATGTGTTCGGTGATGCAGACGATGGTCTCGATGCCGGCGTTCGCCTCCTCCATGATGGCGTCGGCAGCGGCTCCCGCGGGGACGAAGATGACGGCAGCGCCGATGTCGTGCTCCTTCATCGCGTCCTTCACGGTGTTGTACACCGGCACACCGTGCACCTGCTGGCCACCCTTGCCGGGCGTGACACCCGCAACAACACCCCGGCCTCCGACCTGCTTCGCGTATGCATTCATCAGGCCGATATGGAACTCGCCCTGCTTGCCGGTTGCCCCCTGCACGAGCACGCCGGTCTTTTTGTCCCCGTAGATCATGCTGTAACCTCCACGGCTTTCTTCACCACGAGATCCATCGTGTCCAGCATCTCATAGCCTTTCTCCGAGAGGAGCCGCCGGCCCTCGGCCTCGTTCGTGCCCGCAAGCCGGACAATGACCTTCTGCGGGATCTCCGCGGCGATGATCCCCTTTGCCACCTCGTCGCACTTGGTGATGCCGCCCAGCAGGTTGACAACGATGACCTTCACGCTCGGGACACTCGCCACGAGGCGTACCGCGTTCTTCACCCGCTCGCTCTCGGCCCCGCCGCCCACATCCAGGAAGTTTGCCGCCTTCCCGCCATAATACTCGATGAGGTCGAGCGTTGCCATGGTGAGCCCGGCGCCGTTCCCGATAACGCCGATCCTGCCGTCCAGCTCCACGTAGGAGAAGCCATGCTTCTCCGCCTCGCGTTCCCGCTCCGAGAGATCGCGGTTGACCGTGATCCCCTGCCGGCCAAGGGCATTGTCATCCACGATGATCTTCGCATCCGCGGCAAAGATCCCGTTCGGGGTTGCAACCAGCGGGTTGATCTCGGCAAGGAGGGCATCCTTCCCAATAAAGACCTGGTAGAGCTTGTTGATGACCGGGCCGATCTCCTTGGGGGCAGTGCTGAGGAGTTCGCGGATCAGGAACGGGGGAAGGTCCTTCATGAGCGGGTTTGCAACGACCTTCCGGATCAGTTCCGGGTGCTCCTTTGCGGTGATCTCGATCTCGACTCCTCCTGCTTCCGTGAAGAGGATGAGCGGCTGCTTTGAAGAGCGATCGACCGTGATGGAAAGATAGTATTCATGTTTGATGTCAAGCTTCTGCTCGGCGAGAACCTCTTTCACGGGCAGCCCCTTGATCTGCTTTCCGAAGAGCTCCTGTGCCACCTTCGTGCCCGTGGCCTTGTCGGCCATCAGGATGCCGCCGGCCTTGCCCCGGCCGCCGACATCCACCTGGGCCTTTAAGACGAATGCATCGCCGAGTGCAGCGAGGTGAGGGGTGAGTTCGTCGGGCGATTTGATCAGGAATCCGGCGGGGACGGGGATCCCGGCCGCTTTAATGACATTCTTTGCCTCGTATTCGCGGAGTTTCATGGCTGTTTCCCCAGCTCAAGGCCGAGCTGCATGGCTTTCAGGTTCAGTTCCTCGGTTCCCTTCGGCACGGAATCGAGGATGGCTTTCTTTAACGATTCTTCGCTCACAACGTGCGTTGCGGCAACGAGCGCCCCGAGCATCACGATGTTCGCGACGATATCCTTCTTTAAGGTCTGCTTTGCCTGCTGTGTTGCCGGCACTTCGATACACCGGCACTTCGGCCGGGAGTGGACGAGAGTCGAGTCGATGAGCATCACCGCTGACTCCTGGGCGGAGGCGCCGTACTTCTCAAAGCCCTCCTGCGACATGATAACGTAGATGCCGGGGATTGAGACCTTGGGGTACAGGATCTGCTCATCATCGATGACCACCTGGCTCATCGATGCCCCGCCCCGGGCCTCCGGCCCGTACACCTGTGTCTGGGCGGCAAACTTGTTGTCGTACATCACGGCTGCCCGCCCGATGATGACGGCCGAGAGGATGATCCCCTGTCCGCCAAACCCCGAGAACCGGATCTCGTGCCTCATGGTTTCACTCCTATGGCGGGCCGGTTCCTTTTTGTGAGCTCTCCGACAACGAACATATCCTCCGGGACGTGCTCGTGGTTGTCGAGCATCCGGTCCCGCTTTGCCTTCAGGAGCGAGTGGGACTTTAAGAACTCGACATGGTCCATGACCTGCCGGAACTTGTTCCGGCGCCCGAACGCCGTGGGGCACTGGACCAGCACCTCGATGAACGAAAAGCCCGGGGTCTCGAGGCCGACCTTGACGGCCTTCTCAAGCTCCTTAACATGGTAGGAAGTCCAGCGGGCGACATAGTTTGCCCCCGCGGCGGTTGCAAGCTCGCAGAGATCGAACGGCGGCTCGGCGCAGCCAAATGGCGTTGTGGATGAGAGGCAGCCCCTTGGAGTGGTCGGGCTCCCCTGGCCGCCGGTCATGCCATAGATCTGGTTGTTCATGCAGACAACCGTCATATCGATGTTCCGCCGGCAGGCATGAATGAAATGGTTGCCGCCGATCGCCGCCATGTCGCCATCGCCCGTGAAGACCACGACATTGAACGCGGGTTTTGCCATCTTGACACCGGTCGCGAACGCGAGCGCCCGGCCGTGGGTGGTGTGGAGCGAGTCGGTGAGGATATATCCCGGCGCACGCGACGAGCAGCCAATACCTGACACGAAGACGGTATCCTCCTTCTTCCAGCCCATCTGGTCGACAGCCGCAAGCGTGCAGTTGATGATCGTACCGTTCCCACAGCCGGCGCAGTAAATGTGGGGGAGCCGGTCCTCGCGGAACCACTCGTCGTAGCTCATGCTTTCTCCTCCAGGGCCGTTACCAGGTCTGCGGGTGTGTGCAGCTCCCCACCGAGCTTGGCGATGGAGACCACCGGCACCTTCACGTGCCGCTGGATCTCGCGGGCTATCTGGCCGAGGTTCATCTCCGGGACAAGGAAACGCTTTGCGTTTTTGAATTTCGCAAGCGCTTTTTCCGGGAACGGCCATACCGTACGGATCCGGAGGAAGCCGACGTTATTGTCCTTTTTATCATGCATCACCTGCATGACCGTGCGGACCGGCGCGCCATAGGCAATGAAGACCTGCTCCGCGTCCGGGTTCACGACATCGTAATCTGCCATATCATCGCGGGCGTTCTCGATCTTGTCCACGAGCCGCTGCACGAGCGCCATGTGCAGCTTCGGGTTCGTTGCCGCAGGGTACCCCCGCTCATCGTGCGTAAGACCAGTCACGTGGACGTGCTGGCCGGTGCCGAACGCCGGAAATCCGGGGATGAGATCCGGGTCGGTGACCCGGAACGGGGGGGTGCCGGAGATGAAGGGTTTCCTCCCTGTCTTCTCAACGCTGTCCGGGACAAGGATTTTCTCCCGCATGTGCCCGATAGTCTCATCTGCCATTACAAAGACGGGCGTGCGGTACTTGTCCGCGAGGTTGAACGCCTTTACCGTGAGCTCGAACATCTCCTGCACCGTAGCCGGACAAAGAGCGATAACTGCATAGTCGCCATGCGAGCCGAACCGGACCTGCATCATGTCCCCCTGCGCCGACATGGTTGGCTGACCCGTGGACGGGCCGCCCCGCTGGACATTGACGACAACGCAGGGCGTCTCTGTCATGGCAGCAAATCCGATGTTCTCCATCATCAGCGAGAATCCCGGGCCACTCGTTGCGGTCATAGACCGGGCACCGGTCCATGACGCCCCGATGATGGACGCTATCCCCGCGATCTCGTCCTCCATCTGGATGAAGACCCCGCCTTTCTTCGGGAGCTTTGCCGCCATGTGCTCGGCTACTTCCGTGGAGGGTGTAATGGGGTACCCGCCGAAGAAGTTGCACCCGGCGGCAAGCGCCCCCTCAGCGCAGGCCGTGTTGCCCTGCCAGAATTCAAGTCGCGTCAATATTCAATCGCCACCTTGTGCGGTTCGTAGGGTTCTTCCTCGACCCAGTGGATTGCCTGGTCGGGGCAGGTGAGCTGGCAGACACCGCAGAGCTGCCTCCCGTAAAGGTTACGCAGCCGGCAGTTGGTGCAGCGCTCGGGCCGGTCCAGCTCGGGGATGGCAACCCCTTTCCGGTTCAGCTTCTTCCCCTCGCGGAAGATCTTGTACGGGCAGACTTTGGTGCAAAGATTGCACCCCTTGCAGCGGTTCTCGTCGATGGAGAGCTTCATGGGTCGGAGTCCTGATCGTAGTACTTATACGGGAACTGTTACAAAAAACCTGCTCTTTTTTACAATGTTGAGGGTCATAAGACCCGAGACAGGAGAAGAACCTGTAAGGTTCTTCGACCATCAGCGGCAAGCCCCCGGCTCATACTTCCCAAACGCCGCCTCCGCCTTCTTCCGGGCCGCCTCGAAGATGTCGTTCCCGTGCGAATCGATCCCGACCACGAGCGGCAGCCGGTCGAGCTCGATCGCCCAGACAGCTTCGGCCATGCCAAGGTCCTCGTAGTAAACACCTTTCAGCGTCATACGGGTCGAGGCGAGAGCAGCGCACCCACCGGTGAATGCGAGGTACACGCCCTTCCCCGCGAGCTGGTCCCGCACCGTGGTTCCCATACCGCCTTTTCCGATGAACGCCCGGACACCCTTGTCAATGAGGAAACCCTCCAGCTCGTTCATTCGTGCGGAGGTCGTGGGGCCGGCGGCGACCACCTTCCCGTCCTGGATCACCGGGCCGCAGTGGTAGATGACGGCCCCCATCGGGTCGAACGGGATCCCATCCTTCATCATCCGGAGATGGGCCTCGTCGCGTGCAGTGTACACGATGCCAGAGAGCTCGACATGATCACCGGCTTTCAGCTCCAGCACCTCGTCGCCCAGGGGAGTTGTCAGCCACACGGGTTTTTTTGTCACCACGTCACCTCCACGGTCGCGTGCCGGTTTGCCCAGCACTGGATGTTGACGGCCACCGGCAGCGAAGCGGTGTGACAGCCGGCCGTCTTCACTTTTACCGCAAGCGCCGTGAAGTCCCCGCCAAGCCCCATCGGCCCGATACCAAGTTTGTTGACAGCGCAGAGGAGTGATTGCTCGAAGTCCGTCATCCGGTCGACCGGTTCCAGCAGCGCCTCCTTTGCGAGCGCAGCAGCGCCATCGAACGTCCCGCCAATCCCGACACCGACAATGACGGGAGGGCAGGGACGTGCCCCCGCAAGGTACACGGTCTCGACAACGAACTTTTCGATCTGGTCCTTCTGCGACGGGAGGAGCATGGCGGTGCGCGACATGTTCTCTGCGCCGGCCCCTTTCGGGAGTACCGTGACGGTGAATTTTTTACCGGGTTTCACGTGGATTGCCGGCATCCCCATGCCCGTGTTGTCGTTCGTGTTGTGCCGGGTGAGCGGGTCCACGACATTGGGGCGGAGGGGGATCTCCGTGGTTGCCCTCCGGACGCCCTCCGCTACCGCGTCGTACAGCCCCTGCGTGAGCGGCACCTCCGGGGGAATGGTGAGGTAGACCACCGGGACGCCCGTGTCCTGGCAGAGCGGCACGCCGCGTTCACCTGCGGTCCGTATGTTCAGGAGGATATTGGCATATTCGCCGCGGGCAACCGTGTTCGTCTCGGCACGGGCAGCGTCCCCGATCACCTTCAGTACGTCCACCGGGAGGTGGATGACCGCCTCGCGGTACGCCGCAAGCGTTGCGGAGGCAAGCGCTGCATGGATACGATCGGAGTCTTGCACCGGCATTCAAAATATACTGGGGGGCAGGGGGTAATATAGCGAACGGAGACCCTGATGCAGGCGGTTTTTTTCAAACGACCATTCCGGAATGTACCTTTGCGTACCATCACCACAGAAAATGCTATATTGAAAAGCGCACATGGTTGAACTATGCCTGACAGGATTCGGGCTCTCTATGTTGACGATGAGCCTGGCCTCCTTGAAGTTACCCGCCTTTTCCTTGAGAAGTCCCCGGAGTTCAGTGTCGATACTGCGGAGTCGGCGCAGGATGCCCTCGATTCACCCGCCATTGCCTCCTGCGATGCCATTATCTCCGATTACCAGATGCCGGGCATGGACGGGATCGCATTTTTAAAGGCCGTCCGGGAGAAGTACGGCGACATCCCCTTTATCCTTTTCACGGGACGGGGGCGCGAGGAGGTTGTTATCCAGGCCATCAACAACGGGGCTGACTTCTACCTCCAGAAAGGCGGGGACCCGACCGCGCAGTTCGCAGAGCTGGCGCACAAGATCCGCCAGGCCGTAAGCCGGAAGAGGAGCCAGGACGAGCTCAAGGCCGCGTACGAGCAGATC
>NZ_PIZH01000377.1 GCF_002835825.1 Methanoregula sp.
ACGGTTTTTACCGACTTCGCCGGCCCGGGGCGACCACCCACACCTCAGGTCATGGCCGCCTCGGCGGGACAGGAATCCCTGCCGTCCAATCCCATGGATCCAGGTACGGTACTGCGCTTTGCTGTACTTCTTCCCGGTCCCGAACGCGGGAAGCGCGGAGGGATTATACTGCCGGGCTTTCCCGCTTTTCGCGCCCCGCAGGACATCCGCGATCAGGTCGATGCCGAAATTCCGGGGGAGCTGCTTTACGCAGCCTGCGATCAGCTTTGCCGCATCCGTGCAGTCCGTCATCTCGGGGGGGTTATCGCAGGTGTCGCAGGAGCCGCAGTTCTCACTTGAGTATTCCTCGCCAAAGTAGGTGAGCAGGAACTTCCGGCGGCAGCCGGTCGTCTCGCAGTACTCTGCCATGTCCTGGAGTTTTGCAAGGGAGATCCGCAGGTGCTGGCCGCTGTCCTCATTATGTTCGATCATCGAGCGGATCCGGGCATAATCACCCCGGCTGTACAGGAGGATGCACTCGCTGTACTGGCCGTCGCGGCCGGCCCGGCCGGTCTCCTGGTAATACCCCTCAATAGTCTTGGGCAGGTCATAGTGAATGACGAACCGCACGTCCGGCTTGTCGATTCCCATGCCGAAGGCTACCGTGGCGCAGACCACCTGTACCCGGTCGCGAATAAAGGACTCCTGCACCCGCTCCCGCTCCTGCCGGGGAAGCCCGGCATGGTACGCAACAGCGGAAAAACCGCGCCGTTGCAGGTCACTGGCAACCGTTTCGGTCTCCTCGCGCGACAGGCAGTATACGATTCCCGAATCGCTCCGGTGCTGCCCAAGGTAATCGGCGAGAAATACCAGCGGGTTCTTCTTTTGGACTACGCGATACCGGAGGTTCTTACGGTTGAAACTGCCCGTGAATTCCCGGGCGCTCTCCATCTTCAGCTGCTGCCGGATGTCGCGCCGCACCCCGGTGATTGCGGTTGCCGTCAGGGCAATGAGGGGGATACCAGGGAATACCTCTTTGATCCGGGCAAGCTGCCGGTACTCGGGCCGGAAGTTGTGGCCCCACTCCGAGATGCAGTGGGCCTCGTCAATCGCGATCAGCCGTACACGGGCGGAAGCAAGCGAGGCAAGGAATCCCGGTTGCAGGCATTTTTCCGGCGAGATGAAGAGGAGCCGCAGGCTCCCGTCGGAGATTCCCTCCGTGATCCGCGACCGTTCCCGGGGATCGAGGCTGCTGTTCCAGGCATACGCCGGGATCCCCCGGGCCCGCAGGTCGTCGACCTGGTCCTTCATCAGGGAGATGAGGGGAGAGATGACCAGCGTGAGGCCGCCCAGGTACAGGGCAGGGAGCTGGTAACAGAGCGACTTTCCGCCGCCGGTTGCCATGATCGCGAGCGTATCGTTGCCGGAAAGAACGGAGCTGATAATCTCTTCCTGGTGTGGCAAAAACGAAGAGGAGCCCCAGTACTGACGGAGAAGGTCGTGTATGGTTGTCATGGGAAACCGGAAATCCCTGAAGAATCCAGGAGATGTTTTTGAGGTTTCGGGCAGAATCAGGGAAAAACCTTTGGTGCGGGACGCGCAAGTGCATTGCCCTGAAACGACACGATAGTCAGGACAGTTCCCGCCGGAACCACAGGGTTTATGCCGCCGCCCCGAAAATCCATTAAGGAAGATCATGACCAGAAAGTGCAGTTCCTGTGGCATTCCGGCACCCGACGGCGAATCACGGTTCTGTAACCGGTGCGGGGCCGCAATCGTGGATGAGCCGGAACCACAGTTCCCGGTCTGCGGAACCTGTGGCACACAGGTGGCCGATCCCCTGGCACAATTCTGTGACAAGTGCGGGGGACCGATGAAAAAATCCCTGGCCTGCCCAACGTGCGGGAACCCGGCAATCGATGAGAACTCGAAGTTCTGCACCCGGTGCGGGACAACGTTTGCAAAGCCGGGGTCCTGCGCGTCCTGCGGTTTTGTCAACCCTGAAGAGGCCGGCTTCTGCAACCGGTGCGGAGCCGCACTGAAGACAGCCGCCGTATCTCCC
>NZ_PIZH01000010.1 GCF_002835825.1 Methanoregula sp.
ACCTCCCCGGTGCTCTTCATTGCAGTAGCGAGTGTTCTGTCAGCGCCTTTGAACTTGTGAAATGGCCAGCGGGGCACTTTAACAACAATGTAATCGATGGCTGGTTCAAACGATGCGGGTGTGCAGCCGGTGACCGTGTTGGTGATCTCGTCCAGCCGGAGCCCGATTGCGATCTTTGCCGAAACCCGTGCGATTGGATAACCGGTTGCCTTGGATGCCAGGGCTGAAGAGCGGGAAACCCGCGGGTTCACTTCGATGACACGGTAGTCCCCGTTCCGGAACGCGAACTGGATATTGCAGCCCCCCTGGACATCAAGCGCCCGGATAATCTTGATTGCCGCACTGCGCATCATCTGGAACTCGTCATCGCGAAGGGTAAGGATGGGGGCAACGACAACGCTCTCCCCGGTATGGATGCCCATGGGATCGATATTCTCCATACCACAGATGATGATACAGGTGTCAGCTGAGTCCCGCATCACCTCAAACTCGATCTCCTTCCAGCCGAGAACGCTCTCTTCGATCAGGACCTGGTGGATCCGCGAGCGCGAGAGACCCAGTTCCACGATCCTCGTGAGTTCTTCGCGGGTATGGGCAATCCCACCCCCTGCGCCGCCCAGCGTGTAGGCCGGCCTGACGACTGCCGGAAGGCCTATGGCAGTAATGGCCTCGTCGATCTGGTTGAGCCCGGTAAGGATGATGCTTTTTGGCACCGGCTCTCTGATCTCCTGCATAAGAGCCCGGAACTTTTCCCGGTCCTCGCCCTTGTAGATCGCTTCCAATGGTGTTCCCAGGATCTCGACATTTTTCAGTGCCCCTTTTTCGGCGAGTTCAGCGGTCATGTTGAGGCCAGTCTGCCCGCCCATGCCGGAGAGGATCCCGTCTGGCTTCTCCTTCTCAATAATCCTGGCGATAATGTCGGAGCGGAGAGGTTCGATATAAATGGCATCGGCCATGCCCGGATCGGTCTGGATGGTGGCGGGATTCGAGTTAACGAGGACGACCCTGACACCCTCTTCCTTCATTGCCCGGCACGCCTGGCTGCCCGAGAAATCGAACTCTGCGGCCTGCCCGATCTGGATGGGGCCCGACCCGATGATCAGGACCTTTTTGATATGCTGCTTCCGGGGCATTATCCGAGCCTCCTGAAGACCCCGTCAAAATAGTGACATTCCGTGTCCTGGGGACCGGCATGGGCCTCGGGATGGAACTGGACACAGTTGATCCGCAGATCCTCGTTCTCGAACCCTTCGACCGAACCGTCGTTGGCATTGACAAAGGTGATCTCGCACCCCTCGGGCAGCGAGTCCGCGTCAACGGCAAACCCGTGGTTCTGGGTGGTGATGAAGATCCTCCCATCGTGATACTTGACCGGCTGGTTGGCACCACGGTGCCCGAATTTCATCTTGAACGTGTCTCCACCCAGGGCGAGAGCTGAGATCTGGTTGCCCATGCAGATCCCGAAAATGGGGAGCTCCCCGATACATTTTTTGACGGTTGCGATGGTCTTTGTCGCAACTTTCGGGTCACCCGGTCCGTTGGTGATGAAGAGGCAGTCGGGCTCGCATCCGAAAACCTCGTCATGGCTAACATCATGGGGGAAGATGTAGAGATCCCCTTTTCTCCGCGTAAGGCTGGTAAGAATATTGGTCTTAAGGCCCAGGTCGATGATGGCAACGCGTTTCCCTTTTCCGGGAATGCGGTAGGGCGCCTTGCATGAGACCTCGGGGATTGGGACACACTCTGAGATCGAGGGGGTCTTCTTTGCCAGTTTCACGGCATACTCGCTGTCATCACTGCCCACAACCAGCGCGGCACGCATAGTCCCGTGGACGCGGGTCTTGATGGTGAGGCTGCGGGTATCGACACCCGAAATACCAAGGAGTTTCTTCTGTTCAAAGTATTCACGGATTGTCGGTCGTGAATCAGGGGCATCGCAGATCTCGCGGCAGACGGCCCCAAGGGCCTTTGTGCTCTGGCTCTGCATATTCTGCCCATCAACACCGTAATTCCCGATTGTCGGGAACGTGAACATCAGGATCTGGCCGGTATAACTGGGATCGGAGAGTGCCTCCATATATCCGGTCATGAGGGTGTTGAAGACAAGTTCGCCACAACATTCGCCTTCAACACCGAATCCATCTCCAACAACGAACTGACCATCCTCAAGACCCAGAACTGCCTTCATGCGTACCCCACCAGAATTTCCATAGTAGATTTGCCTGAAAGGTTATTAACGATAGTGCAGTTGTATGCGGTTTCCTGTTGCCACCTGGCGGGAAACGGCTTGGGGGACTGTATGATGCCGGTTCGGATACCCATTTAAAGGATGGCTTCCGATATTGCATTGTTACCACAAAGGAACAGAGGTGAATCAGTATGGGAACAATCGGACAGAAGATAGTCGGAAGTGACGTAAAGGAGATTGTAAACCTGCTCAACAAGGCCTATTGCGATGAATGGCTCGCCTACTACCAGTACTGGATAGGATCCAAGGTCGTTAAGGGCCCCAACAAGGAAGCAGTCATCAGCGAACTCACGCTCCATGCGACCGAGGAACTGAACCACGCAACCCTGCTTACGACCCGCATTATCCAGCTCGGGGGCACTCCTATCACAAAGCCGCAGGACTGGTATACGTTCACCAATTGCGGGTACGATGCACCAGACGATCCGTTTATCGTGAAGATCTTAGAGCAGAACATCAAAGGCGAACAGTGCGCCATCAAGACGTATAACTCCCTGATGAAGAAGACAAAGGACAAGGACCCGGTCACCTACAACATCCTCCTTACTATCCTCTCGCAGGAGGTCGAGCACGAGGAAGACCTCCAGGCTCTCCTGGAGGATGTCGAGATCATCATGAAAAAGAAGTGAGGATCACTCCTCAACCATTTTTTGTATTTTTCGTATAACCGGCGCACTATCCCCGGGTATAAATACTATCTGCCTCAATTTCCCATCATGCAACAGAGGGAGACCAGGTTTCATGGAACACGTTAACGGAACGGACAAAGGAAACGTTGTGCTGTACGCGCTCTCCACGTGCGGGTGGTGCCAGAAGACCAAGGAACTCCTCCGTGAAATGGGAGTGGCGTTCGATTATACCTTTGTCGACCTCCTGGACGGGAAAGAGCAGGATGACGCGATGAACCGAGTAGAGAAGTTCAACCCGGCCGGCTCTTTCCCCACACTCGTCATCAACAATGAAAAAGCCATTGTCGGGTTCCGCGAGCAGGAGATCCGGGAGGCTCTTGGACAATGACCTTCACCGGCATCAACGAGCAGGATGTTGACCGGGCATACGATGCTCTCCGGAAGGATGCCATGGATGGGGGATACCGCCTTAATCCGGATGCGGAGTTCGTGAAAAACCTTATCCGTGGTCTCCTGAAGAACGAACAGCGTTACGCTTACCGGGCCTGTCCCTGCCGGCTGGCTTCCGGGAAGAAGGAGGAGGATCTTGACATCGTCTGCCCCTGCGATTACCGGGATTCGGATATCGAGGAGCACGGTGCCTGCTACTGCGCCCTGTACGTCAACGAGGCAATCGCAGACGGCACGCGGAAGGTGGCCCCTGTTCCCGAACGCCGCCCGCCCCGCTCGCAGAGGGGAACGATGAAGGAGCGTGCTGTCCAGACGGTTGCAGTGGGAGGAGGGGCGACTTTCGGGAGCCTTCCGTTCCCGGTCTGGCGCTGCAAGGTCTGCGGCTATCTCTGTGCACGTGATCAGCCCCCGGGCATCTGCCCGGTCTGCAAGGCAAAAAAAGAACGGTTCGAACGGTTCCTGTAATTTTTTTGTCTCCTTGCCTCCCCGTTACAGGAAAGTGAAGATGGGGGAGCATCTCTTCCGCAGGTTTCCGGGGTACGATACCCGTTTGAACATTCTCTTATACTTTTCCCGCAAAGATCATGGGCATGGCAGGAACCGTAACGGTCGAAGTTGTCGGCCTGAAAAACTCGGAGTGCTCCCCCTTTCCCTGTGACGATGACCGTACCTGCGGCCTTGAAGAATGCTTCAAATCCGGAACGCTGGTCGCTGCCTTCCAGGCGCTTGCAAATGCCCTGAAAGCAGCGTATGGCGACCGCGTGGAGACGAAACTGACCCTCCTTGATGACGGAACCCCGGTATATATCAGGGAAATTATCGAGCGCGAGCACCCGCCCATCCCCATGATCCTGGTCAATGGCAGAGTAACGAAGATCGGCCGGATCGTCCTTGACCGTACAAAGGCAGAGATTGAAAAAGCGCTGGTATGAAAATCCCCGGGATTTTCATCAGCTTCCTCTGCTGCTTCGCATCATAGCACGCTCTGATCCCGTCGGTGCCATAGCGCGCACCTCATAAAATACCCTCATTTTTCCACCTTTTTCGCAAACGGGGCAAAATTTTTCGTTTTTGCTGGCATTTCTGGTTGCCCCCGGTTTCCGTACCCTGCCGAATTGTTGTGTTCTTCCTGCCCTTTTGCCCTCCAGTTATTTAATGTTTGAGCAATAATCGTGTTAAATTCATATCTGTAAAAATTCATTTAATTCATATCCGCGATGATCTCAATGGATCGGTATCAGCAACATCTTACAATGTCGGGGATTCTTTCTGAATTGTGCCCTGCGGTTCATGACGAGATCGCCACAGCCTCCGGGGTCCTGGTGATCGTATCATGATCGACGGGCTCTTCATCATCTCTCTTGGTATCTTTGTTCTCGGGATCTTCCTGCCCCTTGCCGGCGCATGGCAGGACCGCCGAATCTTCCGGGCCGGATCGCACCTTTGTACTATCGCCGGATCTGTTCTCCTCGGGGCCATCTCGCTCTTTCTCCTCCTTACCGGCAACGACGTTACCTGGACTGCGTACCAGCCGGTTGCCGGCCTTTCCCTCTCGTTTACCATCGACCGGCTCTCCGCCTTCTTCCTGCTCCTGATATCCGTGGTGTCGGCATGCGTTGCCCTGTATGCGGCAGAATACAACGAGCACCTTGAAGGTGGCTTGCGCAGGAATCTCCTGTCAGCCTGCACGAACCTGTTCATCCTCTCCATGGTTCTTGTGGTGGCTTCCGCCAACACCTTCTCCTTCCTTGTCTTCTGGGAGCTGATGGCAGGGTGCTCGTTCCTTCTCGTAATGTACGACTACTCCCGTGCCGCAACAAGAAAAGCGGGGCTCTTCTATTTCGTGATGACTCAGCTCTCGACGCTCTTTGTCCTTCTGGGCATTGTGCTCCTGTTCAGCCAGACCGGCTCCTTTGCCATGGCACCGACCGGCGTCTCACCCGTCTCGGCCATTGCGTTTGTTGCCCTTCTTATCGGTTTCTCCATCAAGGCCGGTATCATCCCTTTCCACAAGTGGCTCCCCTATGCCCACCCCGCGAGTCCGACGCCGATATCGGCCCTCATGTCCGGCGTGATGCTCAAGATCGCGGTATATGGGCTTCTCCGTTTCCTGCTGGATGTGTTCTCTCCCGATCTCTGGTGGGGGATACTCATCCTTGTCATGGGCACGGCAACGGCAGTCCTTGGGATCATCTATGCCCTGAAGGAGTACGATATCAAGGCCATGCTCGCCTACAGCAGCATCGAGAACACCGGCATCATCTTCATGGGTATCGGCCTGTACGTGATCTTCTCTAGTTATCATCTTCCGGATCTTGCCCTGATCAGCCTGCTCTCCGCACTCTTCCATGCCCTCAACCACGCCCTGTTCAAGAGCCTCCTCTTCCTCACGGCAGGTTCCGTCGTCCACGCCACGCACACGCGGGACATCGAGCGGATGGGTGGACTCATCCACCGGATGCCCACCACGGCCGGGCTGTTCTTCGTTGGCGCGCTTGCCATCGCGGCCCTCCCCCCGCTGAACGGATTTGCGAGCGAAGTGTTGCTGTTCATCTCGTTCTTCTCCTCCATTGCGGTAGCAGACCCGCTTTTCAAGGTGCTGCTCTTCCTCTGCCTGGGCCTCTTTGCCCTGACGAGCGCGCTCTCGGCTGCCTGTTTTGTCAAGGCGTTCGGCTCGGTCTTTTTAGCGCTCCCCCGCTCTCCGGAAAGTGGCAGGTCAGAAGAGGTGCCCTTCCTCATGCTGCTTGGCCCGGCGCTCCTTGCATCGGCCTGTGTCCTCCTTGGCCTCTTTGCCGCCCAGATATTCCACCTTACCGGTTTTGCCGTGCCGATGCCCGACCTGTTCCTTGTCGGGCTGCTCCTGCTCGCCATGCTCGTGCTCACGTTTGCGGCCCTCTTCTTTACGGCATCCCGGGACGTGCGGGTTACCGGAACATGGGGGTGCGGGACGCTCTCGCAGCAGCCGGCCATGGAATACTCCGGCCACGGTTTCTCGGAACCCATCGACATCATCTTCTCCACCGTGTACCGGACAAAGATGAAGAACGAACGCACGTTCTTTGACCAGAAGAACTGCATCTTTGCCGAAGGCAGGGCCGGGATCCAGCTCATCAAAGTTTTCGAGGAATACCTGTACCTGCCCGTTGCACGGGCTTCGTATGCAGCCGCGGAGACGGTCTCCCGGTTCCAGAGCGGGTGCCTTGATACGTACCTCCTCTATGTCTTCTGCGCCGTGATCGCGGTCATCGTCTTTCTGGGGTGGCTGGCATGAACCTTGCTTTTGGCCTGTACTTAGTCCTCAACACAGCAGCCGTGTTGCTCATTGCTCCGCTGTTTGTAAGCATCATCAAAAAAGTGAAAGCCTGGGCACAGGGGAGGAGCGGTCCGTCCGTCTTCCAGACCTATCTGACACTCGCAAAACTCCTGAAGAAGGAGACGGTGTATTCGTCGCACTCCTCGTGGGTCATGCGGCTGACGCCCTATGTGAGTATCGCGGCCGTGCTGGTTGCTGCACTCTTCGTCCCGCTTGTCTTCGTTCCCGAGCCGGTCGGCGGGATAGGCAATATCATCCTTTTACTCTACCTCCTCGCGCTTGCCCGGTTCTTCATGGCGCTTGCCGGCCTTGACGCCGGCAGTTCCTTTGGCGGGATGGGCAGCTCACGGGAGATGAGCATCTCGGCCATCATAGAGCCTACGACCATCATCGTCTTTGCCGCGCTGGTCTTTGTCTTCAAATCCTTAAATGTCTTCGACATGTTTGCCGCATCCGCTGCTGCCGGTGCACCGGCCACCCCCACCCTCATCCTGCTGGGTATCTCGCTCTTTATCATCCTCGTGGTCGAGACTTCGCGGATCCCGGTCGACAACCCGGAGACGCACCTGGAACTGACCATGATCCACGAAGGGATGATCCTGGAGCAGTCCGGTAAAAACCTGGCACTTATGGAACTCTCGGCCGCTGTCAAGCTCACGCTCCTTATGGCGCTCCTGATCAACCTCATCGTCCCCTTCGGGCTCACCACAACGCTTGCAATTGGCACGATCGCGGTGGCGACAGTCCTCTTTGTTCTCAAGGCCACGGTCCTTGCCGGGATCATCGGTCTCTTTGAGTCCTCGATGGCGAAGATGCGGTTCTTCCGCCTCCCGAGCCTCTTTGCCATGGCGTTCTTCTTCTCGACGCTCATCATCATCATCGAGGTGTTCGCATGATCGATCCTGCGCTTGTCCAGTCCGTGATCCGGATCCTTTTTGCGGTTGTCATCGTTACGGCAGCCTACATCATCTCAACAAGGAACCTCATCTCGCTGGTATCGGTCTACGCCCTCCAGTCGCTCACCCTTGTCCTGATGGCGCTTGCCCTCTGGTCGCTTGAGGGTGCGACCGTCCTCTTAGCGATCGCTGCAGTAACATTTGTGAGCAAGGTGCTCATCATCCCCTACTTCATCGCAAGCATCCAGGAACGGATCCGGATCCGGCGCGACATTGAGTTCCACTTTCTGAGCCCCACGACCTCTCTCCTCCTCTCCATGGCCCTGATCCTCTTCATCTACATAGCGCTGGCAAATATCCTTGAAGGGACGCCCGCGAGAGAGAGCCTCTTCTTCTTCGGTGCTGTCATCGGCCTCTCGCTGATGCTCATGGGGATGATGGTCACGTTCTCGCGGAAACGGGCCATCACGAAGGTCCTTGGCTACCTCTCGATGGAGAACGGTGTGCTGCTCTTTGGGATGTTTGTCACCGAGCTCCCGTTCATCATCGAGTTCCTGATCATCATCGACCTTGTCATCCTCGTGATGTTAACCACGATCTTAACCGTTGGACTCGATTCCACGCTCGAAGAGTACCACCAGCGTCTCCACCGCTTCCATCTTGTGGGTGACACGGAGGACGGGCCATGATCCTCGCAGCCTTTGTCCTTGTCGCGGCAGCGGCGCTTGCCGCCATTGCACTGGGCCGGACCCATCGCCAGATGAACTCGGCGTGTATCGCAGAGGCCGCTATCTTCCTGGTACTATCGGTCTGGCTCATCCTTTCCTCGCAGATCCCCATGACCTCACTGGCGATCGGGAACGAGTTTTTCTTCATCGACCATCTGGGCCTCTACGAAGTGCTCATTGCCACGGTCATCTTCCTTCTCGCCGCAGTCTATGCCCGGGGGTATGTTGAGAACCTGATCGAGGCGCGGGAACTTTCCCGGGGGAGCCTGAAGCTTTTCTACGGTGCCTGGGCCTTCCTCCTGTTGGTTATCGTCCTTGCATTCTTCTCGGACAACCTTGCCCTCTTCTGGATCTTCACCGAGCTGACAACGGTCATCTCCGCCATGCTGGTCGCGATCCTGTACGCACGGGACAACATCGATGCAGCCATCAAGTACATCTTCATCGCGTCGGTCTCCATGCTCTTCTCGTTCGTCGGCCTTATCTTCCTCTTCGAGATCTCGCGGAGCGTCGTGGGCACCGGCACCCTCAACTGGACCGTCCTGATGCAGCAGGCCGGATCCTTCCCGCCCGGCATGGTGATCGCGGCATTCGCCCTCATCTTCATCGGCTTTGCCGCAAAATCGGGGATCTTCCCCTTCCATACCTGGCTCCCCGAAGCCCATGTGCGGGCGCCATCAGCCGTGAGTGCGATCCTCTCCGGAGTCCTCCTGAACGTGGGTATCTATGGTATCATCCGCGTCTTTGCCATCGTCCACCGGACAACCGCAGTCTCCACGGTCTCGCTCCTGCTCCTGGTCTTCGGCCTCCTGACGGTCTTCATCGCGGCCCTGTCTATGCTTCCCCAGAAGAAACTCAAGAAGCTGATCGCGTTCTCCAGTGTCGAGAACATGGGGATCCTTCTCATCGGGCTCGCGGTGGCAACCCCCCTTGCCCTCTTCTGGGTACTCTTCCATGTGATGGCCCACGCATTCACGAAAGCCGGCCTCTTCTTCTCGGCAGGGATCCTCCACCGACAGTACCACAGCACGCTCTCCCCTGATGCGGTGGACGATATGCGGGATGTCTTCACCCTCCAGCCGGTTGCGGCATGGGGTATCGTCCTTGGCGGTCTTGCCATCACCGGGATGCCGCTCTTCCCGATCTTCCTCTCGAAGTTCTTCCTCCTGGTCCAGCTGGCAGGCTTCTCACCTGTTGCCCTGGTCATCCTTCTCGTCCTGCTCTTCATCGCTGCCGGGGCATTCGGGTATTTTGTGATCCGCACATTCACACAGGTATCCGGTTCCGGGGCACACGCAGAGATTGTCCGTTACCAGACCCCTGCCGGTATGAACCTTCCTGTCATCGTCCTGCTGGTCCTGACCCTCATCCTCGGGACGGTCATCACGTCGGGAGAAGTGGCGTTCCTGAACCAGATTGTCGCGGAGCTGATGTTCTGATGGTTGCAGAGGAGAGCATGGGGAAACGTACGGTACGCGAACTGCTGGGGCTAGGCGCGCTTTCAGGACAGGTCAAAGAAGGATGTAATGGCGAATGGTATCTCCTTGTGAATGAAACGGAGTTCCTGCCGCTTGTCACATCCCTTGCTGCCCGCGAGTGTGCGCTGATCGGGCTCATCTGCACCGAACGCTTCTCGCCCGGCGCACCGTTCTCCCTCCTGTATATCTTTGAGAAAAAAGGCGTCCTCCTTGTCGTTGTTCTTGACACTGCGCAGTCCGCCCCGTCCATTGCCCGGCTCCTGCCCTCGGCCTGCTGGTCCGAACGGGACTGTCGGGACGGTTTCGGTATTACATTCCAAGGATCATTTGATGAGCGTAGGCTCCTGCTCCACGAGACCTATCCTGATGATTACCATCCTTTGAAAAAGGATGTCAGGAACGTACCTCCGATCATGAAATCGTCAGTGGAACCATCCGAGGAGTATCCCTTCCGGAATGTGCAGGGAGATGGCGTGTACCAGATTCCGGTCGGCCCGGTCCATGCCGGTATCATCGAGCCGGGGCATTTCCGGTTCAGCGTGATCGGCGAGAAAATCTTCAACCTTGAGGTCAGGATGTTCTACAAGCACCGCGGGATCGAGAAGCTGGCGGAGGGCAAGCCCGCAGATGAAGTGGTCCGCATTGCCGAAGCGGTCAGCGGGGACGAGTCCGTGGCAAATACCGTTGCTTTCTGTAATGCCGTGGAGAAGATTGCGGGAATGCACGTGCCGGACCGGGCCTGGGCCCTGCGCACAATCTTGATGGAACTCGAGCGGATCGGTTCGCATCTCGGGGACCAGGCCGGCATGCTCGTGGACGTGGCCTTCCCGCTCGGGGCCAGCCAGTTTGCGGTGATCCGGGAGGAGGTGTTCCGGATGAACGACCTCCTTGCCGGCTCGCGGTTCCTGCGAGGGATGGTTGTGCCCGGGGGGATCTCCCGCGATATCCGCACAGAGGACCTGGTGGCGCTTGGGCAGTTTGTCCGGCAGGTCCGGAAGCGGTACCGCACAGGCCTGAAGATCGTGCTCTCGACAGCATCCGTCATCGATCGCTTCTCGCCGACAGGAGTGGTACGGAGATCGATCCTCCGGCCGCTCAACATCACCGGTCCGACAGCCAGGGCGTCCGGGGCGAACGGTGATGTGCGGGTCGATCATCCCTACGGCATCTATGCCCGCCATCTCCCGACCGTACGGGTGCTGCATGACGGTGACGTGCTCTCCCGGTTCACGGTCAGGGCATCCGAGATCCTGGATTCGCTTGACCTGATCGAGCGGCTGCTTAACGCCCTGCCAGACGGGCCGGTACGGGTGGCCTGTGATGCAAAGGATGGTTATGCCCTCTCTCTCGTGGAATCTGCACGGGGCCAGAGCCTCTGCTGGCTCTGGATCCGGAATGGTGTTGTCGAACGCTACAAGGTACGGACCGCCTCGTACTGCAACTGGCTGGCCATTGAGCATGCCGTACAGGGCGAGATCGTCCCGGACTTCCCGCTCATCAACAAGAGCCTGAACCTGTCCTACGCGGGGACAGACCTGTGAGGTGACCCGATAATGGTGAACGTGCTATCCTGCCTGCTAAAAAGGAAAGTGACTGCTGACATCCCTGGGCGGGATGAAGAGATCGAGGCGCTGGGCCGGGAGATCCGCCGCGAGGTCGACGCCGTGTTTGGCGGGAGCCTCGCGATCCGCGAACTTGATACGGGGAGCGACAATGCAGCCGAGATTGAGATCAACAATCTCACAAACCCGCATTACGATATCGAGCGGTTCGGCATCACGTTCGTGGCCTCGCCACGTCACGCCGATGTGCTCCTGGTGACCGGGGCAGTGACCCATAACATGGCGGCAGCGGCAAAAAAGACCTACGAAGCAATGCCATCGCCGAAGTTCGTGGTGGCTGTGGGCGACGATGCCTGCGACGGCGGGATCTTTGCCGGTTCGTACGCCGTGCTCGGTGGTGCGGAGAAGGTCTTTCCGGTTGACCTGAAGATCCCGGGCAATCCGCCAGCCCCAAAGGAGATTCTGACCGGCCTGCTCGCGCTGATGAACAACGCCGGTAAAACCCGCTGATGTCTTGAGACATCCCCCCAAGGACATTTTATTACACCCGCACGATAACCGGTACGTGCAATGAAGCCGGTAAGGAAATGGGGGCCCGGGCCCTATACCGTCGCAGTGATCCACGGTGGGCCGGGAGCACCGGGCGAGATGGCCCCGGTTGCCCGCGAGTTGTCATCGGTAGCAGGCGTCCTCGAACCCTTCCAGACCGAGACAACGCTCGAAGGACAGGTGCAGGAGCTCCGGTCGGTCCTGTCGCAGTATGGGATGCTCCCTGTCACCCTGGTCGGCTTTTCGTGGGGTGCGTTTCTCTCGTGGATGCTTGCCGCCCGGTATCCCGAGCAGGTGAAAAAACTGATCCTTGTGGGATGCCCCCCGTTCGAGGAGGAGCATGCCGCGTCCATCACCAGAACACGGATGGCCCGCCTTAAAAAAACGGACCGCGACCGGGTGAATATGCTTATCGAAGGGCTTGACGGGACCACCGAAGCCGGCAAGAACGCGCTCCTCGCAGAACTCGGTACCCTCCTTGCCCGTGCCGACGCCTACGACACGGCCAATGTGCCGGATGAGGGCTTCCACTGCCAGTACGATGTCTTCCGGGGTGTCTGGGACGAGGCAGCTGAACTGCGGAGGAAGCAGGCGATCCTCCACATGTCCCGGGAGATCCGGTGCCCGGTTGTTGCGATCCACGGCGACTGGGACCCCCACCCGGCCGATGGGGTGAACGGTCCGTTGTCAAAAGCCCTGCCGGATTTTGAGTTCATCCTCCTTGAGAAGTGCGGCCACCGCCCGTGGATCGAGAGGAGTGCCTCCGAGAAGTTCTACAAGGTACTTGTCGAAGCGATCTGATGGTATTCCCGTTTCTGCCCCAATACGATCTTTTTAGAGCCGGGACTGCTATCCCCTCTTCATGAACACAAGCAGGGTCCTTATCCTTGTTCTCGTCCTGGTGGCAGCTGGACTCATTGCAGTACTTGTGATAGGCATACCCTCATGGAGTTTTGTCTCCCCGTCACCATCTGCTCTCGCCCCCGTGGAAGTGCGCTCCTATGAAGGAAAGGACCTCTCATCGATCAACGATTTCCGGGAAAACTCCATTGCCGGCCCACAGCATGTTGATATCAACAATTACCGGCTGACCGTGACCGGGCTCACCAACCGGACCCTTGCCTATACGTATGATGAGGTCCTCGGACGATATCCTCACTTCACGAAAGTCGTAACGCTATACTGCGTCGAGGGCTGGGCCGTTTCGATCCTGTGGGAGGGTGTGCGGGTATCTGACCTGCTTGACGATGCAGGGATCGATTCCCGGGCTAACACGGTCATTTTCACAGCCCATGACGGGTACACGACATCATTTCCCCTGTCATACTTCCGGCAGCGCGAGATCCTCATGGCATTCCGGATGAACGCGGTCACCCTCCCTCCCGAGAGAGGATACCCGTTCCAACTCGTTGCCGAGGACAAGTGGGGATATAAGTGGATCAAGTGGATCGAGAAGATCGAACTTTCAGATGACCCGACCTACCGGGGTTACTGGGAGCAGCGGGGGTTCTCGAATGATGGGGCACTGAGTGGCAGTATTTCAGAGAAGTGATCCTGCCATTGCGACCCCCGTATGCTTCAATCCCCAATAACTTTGCCCTTCAGGACCTGACGGGTCATGGTGATGATCCAGTGGCGGTTCATGAACAGGTGCAGGCAGACGCATAGACCGAGGATAACTCCGGCCCCATCGTGAATATCTGAAATACGGGCTGTCGGCAGGATAAGGTGGTTTGGCCCGAAAAGCCGCAGGAGTACCGTCAGCTTGATGAGCCCGGTCATGATGCTGACCGCAAACACACACCCCATCACAAGATCGATCCCCCACCGTATAACATTCCTGTTCATATGCTTCTCCCGATCAGTGCATAGTGTACCAGGAGAATATCATGCTATGGGATCGGGCAGTGCAAAAAGCCCAAGAGGGGAGGGTTGTAGGATATCTGAGAAGAAGTGCCAGCCTTGTTTTTTGTTCTCACATGGTGCGCTAACAGTCAGTCAGTTCTTTTCCGATCCTCGTTTCCAGCTGCCTGCCGTGCGAGCCGTTCCAGTACAGTTTATGGCACCGATCGCACCAGTAGAACCGTGTGTTCCGCCAGTCGCGGGGGGCGTAATCGGTCCGCTCGATCTCGCAGGTGTTTGCTTCGCGAAGTGTCGTGTTACAGCGCGAGCACCGGCTCAGGGTCAGCCGGCGCTCGATGACCCGGTAATCGATCAGTTGCTGCACCTGCTCCATGACATCCTCGGACCGAAGATAAATGGCCTGCTCCTGTGCGCGCCGTGCAAGTTCAGCGTCCCGGGTCAGGAGGATGCGGTGCTGCTCCCGCGCCATTCCGAGGAGGAGCGTGTCCTCTTTTTTGTTTCCTTCCTCAAGGGAGTTTGCGCTCTCGGTGTCGTAGCCCATGAACCGGAGGTAGCGTGTCAGGGTGCCAAGCATCCTGTCTGCTATGAACCGGGTATCGTTCTGGCTTTCAACCGGCATGGGTCACGACCGCAATATTCTCTCCGCATTTGCTGCACTGGGTTCCGTCAAGGCCGACAGGCTTGCTGGAGAATCCCTGCCGCTCGATAAGGGTGGCCCCGCAGGACGGACAACAGGTGTTTTCGTACCGGTGGTGATAAACATTGCCAAGATACGGGTAGTGAAGCCCGAGCGCTTTTGCCTTCTCGTAGATCTTCTCGAGGGTGGCAACCGGTGTCCCGCCCCGGTCGGTCATCTGGTAATCCGGATGAAACGCCGAAAAGTGCATGGGGGTGTCGGGGCCGAGGTGTTCGATCACCCAGCGGATGAGAGCTTCCTGCTCTTCCATGCTGTCATTCAGGCCCGGGATGACGAGCGTCACGGTCTCGATATGCATGCCCAGTTCGCGGGCAAGCACGGCGGAATCGAGCACCGGCTGGAGATGAGCCCCGCAGACTTTTTTGTAGAAATCGTCCGTGAACGCCTTGATATCCACGCGATATGCTCCAAGCATGGGGGCTAGTTCGCGCAGTGCCTCTTCGGT
>NZ_PIZH01000378.1 GCF_002835825.1 Methanoregula sp.
AACTACTTCAGCATTCAGCCCGCTGACCGCCCGATGCGTGACATTGCTTCCTTCGGTTTCCCCGGAAACGGCCCCTGTATCAAGGTGGTACCGTTTGGCTTCGGGGTGTCCGCAGGAACCGGCACCATGGATGATGACAGTCCCTTCCGTCCTTACCGCCGCAACTGCCGCGGCAATGGTGGCAAGGCTCTCACGGTTGATTGCGCAGTCGGCGCTCTTATCAGTAAGTATGCTCCCGCCGAGTTTTAAAAGTACCCTGTCAGACATTTTTCTCCTTTCGCACGCCTTCCGTATCGATAGCAGTCACGATGGCCCGCCCGTCGCAGGACTCGATAGCCTTTGCCACGCGGTGCTTGAGCTGCTTGGGGCAGAGGGCCACCATGCTCCCGCCACCGCCAGCCCCCGTGATCTTCGCACCGAACGCCCCGGCCTGGCGGGAGGCAAGGATCATCTTTGCCAGCTGCGGGTGCCCGACACCCAGGACCTCGAGGAGCGAGTTGTTCATATTCATATATCGCCCGAGCTCGCGGGGATTACTCAGCTGGTGGATGGCACTCATGCTGACGCCCTGGATCGCATCGAGGACCGGGTCAACAATCTCCGGGTGCCTCTTTTTGAGATCGGCCACCTGCTCGACCATCCGCGATGTGCTGTGGGAGACCTGCGAGTCCCCGATCACGAGGTGCATGTTCTGCGGGGGAAGCCTCCGCCGCGAACCGCCCGTGATGAGGACGATGCCGCCATAAGTCGAGACCGTGGTGTCCGTGGGACTGGCCCGCCCCTTCTGCACGGTTTTCTCGATCTCGAACGCTATGTCGGCGATCTCCTCGCGGGTTTTGTTCAGGTTGAATTCGTCGTTGATGGCTGCAAGCGTTGCAACCGTGACCGCTGCAGAGGATCCGAGGCCTGATGAACTCGGGATCTGCGAGTTGATGTATACGCTCCCGATGACGCCCATCTGCTCAAAGCAGCTGTCAATGTAAGGTGACTTTGCCCGCGACGGCCTTTTTGTGTCGCGGACGGTGACGAAGACACGGGGCCGGATGGCCATAGCTATACCCATCTTACCGTATACCACCGCATGCTCGCCGAACAGGAAGACCTTGCCCGGCGCACTCCATGTTGCCAACCTAGATCACCGCAATACTGGCATAGCCCACGACGGACTCGTAGTCACCCGTGGTCTCACCGCTTGTCGCGTACCGGATCAGCTCCGCAGTCTTCGCACCCAGGCCGGAACAGGCCGTCACCATGGCGGTGATCGGGCCATAACCGCAGGCTGTGATCCGCTTCTCCGCGATCCGCCGGTAGAATTCCTTTGTGTCAAGACTCCTGAGGGCATCGATTGCAAAGAGGTCCTCTTCCTTTGCCTTCTTCTCGGGCACGTAGTGCGAGAAGTCGCTCGACGCAACGATCCGTACGTCGCGTTTTGTCCTGTGGATCGCATCGAGGATCTTCTCCCCGAGGAGGACCGCTCCCGGGTAGTCCTGCTGCCCCATCATCACCGGCGCGATCCGGGCCCGGGGGAAGCGGTACTTTATGAACGGTACCTGAACCTCAAGTGAGTGCTCGTCACGGTGGGAGAGTTCGTCAGTCTCCATATCGAGAGCCCGGACGAACTCCGTATCCGTGTCCACGACACCGAGCGGGGTTTCCCATGGGACCTCGGAGACGCAGGTGATGTACCCGCGGTGCGACGGCCCGATGATGACAAAGGTGCCGGAAAAGTCGGGAGGAATGGTGCCAAAGGCGGTCGCCGCCACCTCGCCCGAATAGATGTACCCGGCGTGGGGTGAGACAATGCCGAGCGGCCTTCCTGCCACGTTTGGAACTGCCGAGAAGAACTTCTCCAGCAGCTGCTCGAGGTGGGAGGGCTCGCGCGGATAGAACATGCCAGCCACTGCGCATGCACGCATTTTCATCGCATCAACCCTCTGGTTCTCCTGTTATATCCAGATATCGGTTGCAGGAAAAAAGGAAAGACCGGGGATTTTAAAAGTCGGTCTCGAAGTCCTCGGAGGTGAGTGCCGTGGAG
>NZ_PIZH01000379.1 GCF_002835825.1 Methanoregula sp.
AAACCGGACCCTGAAACCGGTGATCATAGGATATTAGGCCCAGGACTTTTTCCTTAAACTTGACACACTGTTCTGCCTGTTGCTCCTACTGGCGGGCCTTGTCTTAAGCCTCACTTCAAAGAAAGATGATCATGCGTCGTTTTTTAAGGGGCTCGGAGGAGCAAAAAAATACGGAAAACCCCTTCTCCTGTGGTCGATAATTCTGGCACTCGCAGGCATCCTGCTTTTCCGTATCTGGGTTGGTCTTTTTACCGGGCTGCCTCCTGAGTTCCGGTTTCTCAATATATTCGGGCCTTATAGTTTTGTTACCAGCACCATTACCCAGTTCCCCTTCAACTGGACGCTCGACTGGGCCATGTTAACCGAGGTCCCGGGCTATGGGGGACGATCGCTGTTGTTATTGATCTATCCTTTCGGGATCATGAGGACCGCAAACTTCATTGTTATCACCCTGCTTATGTTCGCCCTGACCCCGTTTGTCGTACCCCTCATTGTACTCGAACAGAAAACGCTCAGGGAGGCAGTCGCGGGATCGTTTGCCCTGATGAAAAAGATCGGTGCGGAGGCCGTTACCTGTGCCGCATTCCTTGCAGTTGTCGTCTTCGGTGTGTTCCTGACGTACCTGCTCGTCCAGGCTGCATCCGGGATAGTAAATCCCTATGTGACGGTGATGTTCCATCCCACCATCGCCTGGATCACGCTTGCCGTCCTCTATAACCTCGCACTTGTGGCGTTTGCATTGGTCGTAGCAACCGTCGGCGGGATCGCTGCGCTGGAGATGTACCGGGACAGGAAAATGCGGGAGAGCGGGCTATGACCCTCATTTCCGCCCTTGCCGACTGCTGGTTGGGCCTCTGCCGGAAGGCGCCGGCATTTCGTGCCTCACCAACAGGCAATCCTGATCAGCATGAATTTTCCTACGAAGACAGGCCGGATGGCGTGAGCGGCGGGCCGGGAACGATCCACCGGGGAGCCGGGGCAATCCTGTCAGGAACGAGAACCCTGATCCGGAACCGTCACCTTTTTTGGTTCACATTCCTGGCCGGGCTCGTGCTGGCCGGGCACATCCTTGCCCAGGGGGCCCTTCTTTTCGCAGGTGGTGAGGGCGGACATGTCTTGATCTTATCACCGGTCGTCACGTTCGTGCTTGAGTTCCCGACAGTCTTCTGCCTGTTGTTCCTGATTGCAGGCCTCGTGCTGAGTCTCTCATCAGATAAGGAAGAGCCAGTTCACTACCTCCATGCACTAACAAAGGTAAAACCATTCCTGGGACCACTTCTTCTGTGGTCTGTGATCCTGGCACTCGCAGGATCCCTGCTCTTCACCACCGGCCTGCATTTGGCCATGCTGAACCCGGCTTGGTACCGTCCTTTTAATATCTTCGGGGCACTCTCGGGGTTCTTAAGTGTCGTGCTCGCCCAGTTCCCCTTCAGCTGGTCCCTTGAGCCGGACGTCTATTTTCCTAGCGGAGGAGCATTTGCGTCGTCTGGCGCAACGTTGAAACTCGCGCTTCTGTATGCCCTGATCTTTTCAGCAGTCAACATACTCCTGTTCATCCTGACCCTGTTTGTCGTACCCCTGATCGTGCTGGAGAGGATGCAGCTGAAGGAAGCGATCCTTGGATCGTTTGGCATAATGAAGAAGATCCGGGGGGAAGTGGGGGTCTTCCTTCTCAGCCTGGGGATTATCGTATTTGCTGTGTCGATCACATTCCTGCTGTTCCAGTTCACCGGGATTGATCAGGTATCGGTTGAACCCGGCCATACGCACATTTCATCCACAAACCCGGGCATGGCGTGGATCGCTTTCGGCCTCCTGTACATTCTCGCCCTCTCAGGCTTTGCGTTTGTCGTGGCAACCGTTGGCGGGATCGCAACCCTGGACCTTTACCAGTATGCAAGAGGCAGGGGGACGGTACAATGACCCTCCTGTCTGCTCTTGCCGACTGCTGGCTGGGCCTCTGCCGGAAAACGCCCGCACTGCACACCGCTTCCGTGGTGATGCTGGGAGACTCGGGGGAGATCGGGTCCG
>NZ_PIZH01000380.1 GCF_002835825.1 Methanoregula sp.
CATTATGACGGAGCGACGGGTCTTTCAGGAACCGCCCCGAGCGGAGTTCCGCAAGCACATGGCCTGCTTCCCAGTCAGAGAGTGTATCGAGAATTGCGTAATAGATCGTCACCATGGATATCCGGTTGATCAGGCGGAGGAAAAAAGGTTCGTGGGGGGAGGGGAAGTAATCCTCATTCCATGGGCAGGATGCCCGCGGCTCTCATATCTGCGAGCGAGAAATCCCGGGAGGCGCCTGACTTGAAGTTCCCGTTGGTGATCTCTTCCTGGTATTGCTCCTGTGCTGCGGCAACCGCCTCTTCGAATGTTGCTGAACCGGTCATCGTGGTCTCAAGGCAGGTGATACCCTCCTTGTCCGGCATCGTGTCATAGCAGACAAAGGCGTGGGTTGGCAGGATGATAATGTGGGGGTTCATGCCGATGGATTCCAGTGCGGAAGCATACAGAACCGTCCCGTCAATGCAGTTGGCCGAGTTAGCGGCAATCGCGTCTTTAGGCAGACGGACACGCTGGGGATTGTCGCCCCCGTTCCCAAAGGCTATCGGTGAGTTGATGTACGTGATCCGGTAATCATTCTTGAGCGCGTTGAACACGGCCTTCACCTGGGCATTCGAGTAATCGGCCCAATCCTGATCCGAGCAGCTCTCCCCGCACTGGTATCCGGCAATCGACTTCTCCGGGTGGTATTCAGCCGCCTTGCGCATGAGCGGGTCGATCACGGCGGCATGCGGAGTCACCCATGCAGCGACATATTCCGACATATCGTACGTTTCGTCCCCGTCTTTCACTTCCCAGACCATCGTGTCTTTTGGGAAGATCTTCACGGGATACGTCTGCTCATCGATGCGTGTCCCATCCGAGAGGCTGACCTTGTAGTGGAGCGTTGCCGTCTTTACCTCAGCAGGGATTGCGGCGGTGCGGAGTGTTGGCGTCTGGCCGATCGTGACGTTCCCGTACGCGGGGACTTCCACGGTGTTGACCGCCTTTTCCGTGAATCCCGGAACCTCGGATTCCACAACTACCGACCGTGGAGTGCCCGTAGGGTTGGTAAGTTCGAAATCAATGTAAGTCACGCCACGGTTGGCGAACTGGAGGTAGGTCGAGGGAAGAAGGGAATCCATTGCCGAGACATCGACACCAATGCCGGCAGGGCCGCTGCCCGCGGTATTCTTGGTACCTGATGGTGCCGTTTCTGGTGAACTGTCCGTGCAGCCTGAAAGCAGGATGAGGATTGCAAGGAATGCTGAGATCAGGAGAGATACCCGAATGTTCATAGGATTTTTCTATTGTACCGGGATCCATAAAATACGTTCCCGTTGGTGGCAAAAAAGGGGGGATCGTGTTATTTATTGATGTGCACGACCTTTGCGGGGGGGAACCCGTTGAAATACGTGGACGAGGCGTGTGAATAGGCCCCGATGTTCTCGGAATAGACAAGGTCACCGATATCAAGGTCTGGCAGTTCGGCGGAGAGCGTGATGGTGTCGAAGGCATCGCAGGTGGGCCCGAACACCGCGGAGATCTGTTTCTCGCCTTTCTTGAAGGGGAGGACAGGGTAGTTAATGTGGTCGAAGATCTGGCCTGAATACGTGTGGTACACTCCGTCGTTGATGTAATAGCAGGGCTTGCCGTCGCGGACTGCTTTACCTACGACCTTCGCTACGAGCGTGCAGGTATTGGCGACAAGGAACCTGCCGGGCTCGGCAAGGATCTGCATGTCTTTTGGGAACAGTCGTTTGATCTCTGTGTTCAGTTTCTTTGCAAGCGTCCGGATGGACCGAATGCCCGGGTGATACTTCACCGGGAACCCCCCGCCGATATCCAGGATCCGGATCTTCTGCCCGGTTCGGTCCTCTACTTCGCGGATTCAGCTTGCGGAGTGCTTCACGGACTTCATGTACTTCTAAAAGTTCGTTCACTGGCTACCGACTTGGAAACATATGCTGTGTAGTACTATGCACAGACTTGAAGCCTCTGTGATCCAGTGGATGGAGCTCCACTCGGTGAGCTGTTGTGTCTCGA
>NZ_PIZH01000381.1 GCF_002835825.1 Methanoregula sp.
GTTACTATGCACGGGCCACAACGCACATCCCCGAGATCATCAGTCAGGTGGAGCGCCTGGTTGCCCGTGGCGTGGCCTATGTTACGGAGACCGGGGTCTATTTCAACGTGGATTCCTTCGAGCGCAACGGGGAACTGTCCGGCCAGGACAAAACGAAGCGTGTCAGCCGCGTAACCGATACAACAAAACAAAACCCGCTCGACTTTGCGCTCTGGAAGACCGGGGAGTACGGAGAGTACACATGGGATTCCCCCTGGGGCAGGGGACGGCCCGGTTGGCATATCGAAGATACCGCCATCTCCGAGAAGTACTTCGGGCAGCAGTACGATATCCACGGCGGCGGACTCGATCTCATCTTCCCTCACCACGAGGCAGAGATAGCCCAGATGGAATCACTGGAAGGGAAACACCCGATGGTCCGGCACTGGATGCACACGGGTTTCCTCACGGTCAAGGGTGAGAAGATGTCCAAGTCGCTTGGAAACTTCACCACCATCCGCGATGCCCTGAAAAGATGGAACAAGGATATCCTGCGGTATTTCATCCTGCTCTCTCATTACCGGTCCCCGCTCCAGGCAACCGATGAGGGATTTGCCAATGCGGCCAAAGGGCTTGAGCATATCCGGGCAATTGCACGGAACGACAATGGCCCCGATGAGAAAGGCCGGAAAGCCTTCACCGATGCCATGGAGACCGACCTCAATACTCCGATGGCTCTGGCAGCAATCCAACGACTTGCAGCGAGCGGGGATCTCGATGCATTGCGGAAGTACGGTGCGATCCTCGGGATCAATTTTCTCCGGGAGACAAGTGCACCGTTAAGTGTCCTTCACGAGATCCGTGCAGAGCTGCGGGCCAGAAAGCAGTTCGAAGTGGCCGACCTGATCCGCGAGAAGATGGTAGCAGCCGGTATTACGATTACGGACCAGTCGTTGTGAACAAATTCTCATAAAAAGTTTCCAGATCTCCCCCTTTTTCAATACGGATAAAGAGAGATGAGGCCGGGATGCCGGTATCAGCACCGCACCCGGAAGGCCGGGTTTTTCTTACCAGCATGACACATGGGGGGTCGCGTCATACCGTAACCACCTCCTTCGATGGCTGGATAAGGCCGTAGAGGCTCTGCCGGGCATCAATGAAATAGTGACGCTCGATGAGGAATTGTTCTTCCTTGAGCCGGTTCAATGCGTACCGCACAGTCCGGGATGGCAGGGAGGTCTCGCGGATGAGATCCTTCTGTGTCAGCTGGCCACCATTCTCAAGCACTTTGTACACGAGCTTTGCCGATGGCGGCAGGTGCCCGATTCTTCGGATGTTGTTATTCCCGTTTGTGTTTACGACAAAAACGATCCCTCATAGTGGATCACCATAACAACGTAAGAGTTCACAATTGTTAAGTATTTCGATTTCCCCTGCCGGAACTGATCCATCTGGCACCGGGAAATTCCGCGACCCCGGACTTTGCGGCAAAAAATGCCCGTAAATCAGTCCCTAAATAGATCCCTGGCTTACCATGATATGGCACAATTGCGCTGATAAAAAACAATGCCAATGTGGCGGAGTGGCTACGCGGCTGACTGCAGATCAGCTACAACCCGGTTCGAATCCGGGCATTGGCTTTCCGAAAAGGCACGAAGTGCATCGAGGATGAGAAGACCTGCGAAGCAGTTCTTCGAACCGGAATATGGTATCAGAATTACATTCTTGTAACAAGGAGAATTCACAATGCACCGGGGTCTCACAGCGGAAACAAAAGCGCTCCTGATCAACATCGGCAGTGCAGACATCGACCCCTGCCTGCTGCCAGCCGATTTCAGGACAACGGCTACCGCAGGACCGGGGGCCGGCGGAGTCTCATTTTTCCTTCGCTCGGGCGCGCACCGGGTCCGGCTCTCTATAACACCGTATTCCTCCCTGAAGGTGATCCCCGGGAACGAGGGGGTGCCTGGACGGGAGTAGGGCAGGGCAAGTGCGTACGGTACAGTTGCGTCCTCCACCTCGCCCATCCTCGTCACAGC
>NZ_PIZH01000382.1 GCF_002835825.1 Methanoregula sp.
GCATAGACCATGAAGGCGTACGCTATTGTGACGGCTATCCAGCACGGAAAGGTCACCGACGACGTAAAACACTACCACCGGGGAAGGAACGAAGAGGCCTACAACAACGGCTGGAAGCTCGATGCCGGCGCCGGCAACGTTGCCTTCGGCTCCGCACTCTACAACTGGGCAGTTTCCGTCCCGTTCATGAAGAAGAGCGGGATCTCGTTCAAGGTCGTGTACGAGAAGTGCCGCGCAGGTGACATGAAATTCCTGGCAAAGAACAGCCCGCTCTCGGAGGTTCTCCTGGATATCGTGGTCAACAAGCTGCCCAACCCGCTCGATGCACAGAAACGCCGTATTCCGGTCATCTGGCACGGCGACAAGGAGTCTAAGGAAGGAAAGGCCATGATCGACTGCGACCCGAAGGGTCCGGTTGCACTGATGGTCACCGATATCTCCTTTGACCCCCATGCAGGCGAAGTCGCCACCGGGCGTCTCTTCTCCGGCTCTCTCAAGCGCGGTGACACGCTCTATGTGATGGGCTCTGCCAAAAAGGAGAACCGTCTCCAGCAGGTCGGTATCTTCATGGGCCCCAAGCGTGTCGAAGTCGAGGAAATTGTCGGCGGCAACATTGCAGCGGTTACCGGTCTCAAGGACGCAGTTGTCGGTTCCACGGTCACGAACCTGCTCGAGATGACGACGTTCGAGTCGCTCAAGCACTACAGTGAACCGGTCATGACCGTTGCGGTCGAGGCCAAGAACATGAAGGACCTGCCCAAGCTCGTTGAAGTGCTCCGGCAGGTAGCCAAGGAAGACCCGACCCTCTCCATCTCCATCAACGAGGAGACCGGCGAGCACCTGATTGCCGGTATGGGAGAACTGCACCTCGAGATCATCACCGGTCGTATCAAGCGCGACAAGGGTGTCGAGATCATCACCTCCCCGCCGATCGTGGTGTACCGTGAGACGGTCACCGGCATGGTGGAAAATGTCGAAGGCAAGTCCCCGAACCGCCACAACCGGTTCTACTTCACCCTCTCACCCCTCCCCGATGAGATCGTCGCCCTGATCAAGTCCGGCGAAGTCTCGATGAACCAGCAGGCTCTCGAGCGCCGTGATGTCCTGATCAAGGCAGGCATGGACAAGGACGAGGCAAAGAGTGTCAAGGATATCCAGGGCACCAACATGCTCATCGACATGACCAAGGGTATCCAGTACCTCAACGAGACCATGGAACTGATCATCGAGGGTATCGGCGAAGCACTCGCCGGCGGCCCGCTCGCAGACGAGCCGGTCCAGAACCTCAAGATGGTCTTGACCGATGTCAAGCTCCACGAGGATGCAATCCACCGCGGTCCCGCGCAGGTCATCCCTGCAGTCCGTGGCGCCATCAAGGGCGGCATGCTGATTGCCGGTGACTCGCTCTTAGAGCCGGTCCAGAAGATCCAGATCACCGTCCCGATGGACCAGATGGGTGCAGCAACCTCCCAGATCCAGGGCCGGCGCGGCCAGGTCTTCGACATGCAGAGCGAGGGAGACACCATCTCCGTTACCGGTAAGGCACCGGTTGCCGAGCTCTTCGGGTTTGCCGGTGATATCCGGTCAGCAACCGAAGGCCGTGCCATGTGGAACACCGAGTTCGCAGGCTTCGAGCTCGTCCCGAACAACATGGTCAAGGAAGTCGTTGTCGGTATCCGCAAGCGGAAGGGCTTAAAGGAACAGATGCCCCAGCCCAACGATTACCTCGCAGTATAGAACAGTCCCAAAACACCCATTACCCAGTCCCTTTTTTTCAATACGATTATTACCACGCTGCTGAAGCGGCATCATTTTCCTAAGCTGGCGGATCAAACATGAACTCTTGCAATCAAATAATTATTTAACAAAATTTATCCTAATTATTTTATTCCATGTTTGAATGCCAAATTTTCCAACAAATATTTCCTGGTAAGCAGGAGCGTGCAGCATGATCCGGACGGCCCGCCCGCACCGGGCACTGCCCGAAGCGATCGCGATTGCACGCGAGC
>NZ_PIZH01000383.1 GCF_002835825.1 Methanoregula sp.
GTTCGATGAGGCACTCATTGCCCGGCTTGAGAAGATCGCAGCAGCTACCCGCATCAACATCGCCGGGGAAGGCGGGGAGTACGAGAGCCTCGCGCTCCACGCTCCGTTCTTCTCCCGGCCAATCACCTTCACCACATCGGAGATCCGGTCGTCGCCCGGCCGGTACGAACTGGTCCTTGGGGGCATTTGCTGATGGTGCAAGAAAGCGATGTCCGTCTCGGGCAACTAACCCGGTTCATCTTCACCGCCCCGTCATGGAAGCGGTCGCTTGTCCTGATCCTCATCCTGGGTTTTCTCATCGATGGTGCTACGGCAAAGTCCTGGCTCAATCTCAACCTTGAAGGGCCCATCTCGTTCATGTTGCCGGGAGTGATCAGCAGTTACCTCTCGCTTCCCGAGACCTTCATCTTCTCTGGAACTCTGGTCTTCTCCCTTCCGGCCATCTTTGCCCTTGCCCTGACAAAACCGCTCATCGAGCTCTGGGGCAAAACGATGACCTGGAACCGCTCGGGCCTCCTTGCCCTGACCTGTACGGTCTTCTCGGTCATCATCACCCTCGCCTCGCTTGCGATCTCGGTGACGCTCATCCCCCTCTTCTATGCGATCTCGCTCGGGTTCATCTTTGGTCTGCGACTCCTTGTGCTTGTCGCAATCGCAGACTACCGCATCCACCGGATGGTTCTTCCGGCCCTTATCCAGAGCCTGATCGGGGTCATGGTCGGGGTCTTCCTCTTCTCCCCGTCGTTTGCCATCTTCGCCCTCGTCCTCCACCTCGTCTTCGGCCTCGGGTTTGCCATCCTGATCTGGATGATCGAGCAGCCCCTCAAACGGGCCTTCAGGGTCCGGGGGCTTGCGTTCATCAACGCATTCATCGCCCACATGACCGACGGGTCGAAGAGCATGGAGGACTTCTTCCGCGAGATCGGTGAGGAGATCAGCGTGCCGCAGGTGAGTTTCTTCTTCAAACGCGAGGCAGGCAAGCCCGTGATCTTCACCGTCCCCAACCTCCACCCGGGCCCGATGGGCGAGATCGGGGGAGGGAACCTGCCAAAGGTCCTCCACGACTATTTCATTCCCGAGGAGACCTTCGTTGCCCACGGGTGCGCAACCCATGACTTCAACCTTGTTTCGGAGAAGGAGATCGGGAAGGTGATCGATGCCCTCCAAAAATCCCGCTCGGGACTTGAGTATACGGCGGTTGCAGGGAAATCCGGCCGTATCCGTTATGGGAGCGTTCAGGTACTGCACCAGCGGTTTGGCGACTCGCTTCTCCTTGTCATGTCCCGGTCTCCCGAGCGTACCGAGGATCTTGATTTTTCCATTGGGATGATCATCATGGCCGAGGGGCACCGCTTGTTCCCTCATGTCGCCGTGGTTGACGCACATAACTGCATGACCGACCTTTCATCCCCGGTCCTCCTTGCCACGCATACGGCAACGGAATATATTGAGGCTGCGACACGTGCGATGGACGTGAGCCGATCGATACGCCTCTCCCCGTTCAGGATCGGCGTCTGCCACCGTACCGTGCCCTTCAGCCGCGAGCAGGGATTTGGCGATCTCGGCATCCAGGTGATGGTCGCGGAGATCGAAGGGCAGAAGACCGCGTACGTGCTCATCGATGGCAACAATATCGCAGAGGGGGTCCGCGAAGCCCTCATGGAGCATCTCCTGACGCTCGTCGACCATGCCGAGATCATGACCACCGACTCCCACGTGGTCAATACCATTACCGGAAAGAATCCGGTCGGCATGGCAGTTCCTCCGGAAGAGATCGCTCCGGAAGTGATCCGGGCGATCCGGGATGCTATCCTCGATCTGACACCGGCAAGCGCCGCCGCGGCAACCGCCCGGTGCGAGAATGTCGTCGTCTTCGGTTCGAACCGGATTGTCCAGCTGGCAAGCACCGTCAACGCCATGCTCGTCTTCGTGGCACCGCTCTCCCTTGCAATGCTGCTCCTTGCCTTCTTCCTCTCAATCCTGGCCTACGCGATCATGGGA
>NZ_PIZH01000384.1 GCF_002835825.1 Methanoregula sp.
GTTGAGATCGGTCATCTGCTTCATGCGGTCAGCGCCGGTGTTCTAATCAAGCTGACCAGTCGTTTCGTCGCAGAGGAGGATATCCCGGTCCTTGATGGGCGACCGTGCAATCGCAAACCGCTGCTGCTGCCCGCCTGAGAGCTCAAGTGGTGTATGGGTATAGAGACGCTCGTCAAGTTTTACTGCCCTGAGAACCTTCTTTGCCTTTTCCGGGTCTACTCCGGCCCCGGTCTTGATCATCTGCGGGAAGCTGACGTTCTCGATGATGTTGAGGAGGGGAAAGAGGTTGAAGTACTGGAAGATGAACCCGATACGGTCCCGACGGAGGCTCGTCAGCTCGGCATCGGTCATGTCCCCAATCTCCCTGCTGCTGATCCGGATGGTTCCAGCCGTTGGCTTGTCAAGGCAGCCCATCAAGGTCAGCAGGGTTGATTTTCCCGAGCCCGACGGTCCCATGATGGAGATGAATTCCCCCCTGTGTACGGTGAAGGAGATATGGTTGAGGGCAGTGACATCCCCGGACTTGAGCGGGTAGATCTTCACTACGTCCTCGAACTCTATTACCGGTTCCATGGTTTGGCCTCACTGGCTCTTCTTTCTCTTCACGTAGAGATACCCGCCGGCGATGACGAGAACCGTGATAAAGCCGATCACCAACACCGGGAGTGGACTGTCAATTGGCTTACCGGATGTCCCTGATGAGCCCGTGCTACTGATGCTGATATCCCGGGGAGAGGAATGTATGACATTCCCATCGAGATCCTTGTGAGTGACCTGGAACGGGACCGATGTAATGCCATCTGCTGCGAACGTCACCTCGAAACTCCCGAAATCATCGGGCTTCAGCACACCGACTACATATGAGGCATAGGGATCCTTTGGGACGGCCGGAAAGAGCGAGGTCACCGAGACACCATTTGCGGTGGTAAGCCCGGCATTGGTTACGTCACCGGTCACGTGAAACACCGAGCCGTCACTAGTCACCTTGACATTGCTGATCACGAGATCGGCTTTTTTCTTGTTTGTCCCGAAGGTGACCGGGAGATCGGTGCCGTCTGTGTGGGAATTGTCACCGTTGTCATAACTCAGGGATACCCGGAGGGTGGTCTCCTTCGTGGGATTTATCGCAACAGTCCGGTTCGTGGTAGTGCCGGAGGTTAGGCTCCCGATATAGATTTTCGATGGTGTTGCGGTAATTCCGTCACCGGTGACTTCCAAGACGGCATTTTTCACGTCATTTTCCCGGGGATTGGCAATCTGTATGGTGATGGGATCCTTCTGATCCCTGGTGAAGGTATCAGGCTGGCTTGTTATGGTTGTGACAACAGGGGTGTTCTCGACCCTGACCGGTGTGATGTAATACAGGTTTTCCGGGGCATCGCGGAGGCTCAAAGAGAAACACGGGTAATACCATCCTTCGCGAGCGTCGGTCGTGATCGAGAAGACAAAGGAACGGGTCTGGAGCGGTCCGATGTTGGCCGATGAATCGTACGTGTTGCTTGTCCGGCGGATATCCTTGTCGCCGAAGGTAGCATGGTTGACAGATATGCTCTCATTCGCGTTTCCGTTGGTCACGTAAAAGGTGACTGTGCCCGATTCGCCAGTGAAAAAAACTTTTGGATCAATGCTCACGCCGGAGACATATAATTTTCCTGCAGCGGTAATGGATTCCGGTGTACTATACGCACTTGCGGGTCCGACAACGACACATGCCGCTAAAAATAATCCGAGCACGAGCAGGTACCCTGACCAGTGAACGGTGTTTTTTGAGGCCGGTACAACAGGACCATAGTTTCTGCGGTTTTGTTCTAGAGCCTGCACATGGTGGTTGTGATTGATTCGTAACATGGTATTCCTCGACGTAAATACAGAATTGTAGTATTTTTTTTATTATTTTCTCATATAACATTCTCCGCGGTTTATTTATACCTTTCTAAAAGTTGTAAATTTTTTTACAACATGTTGGTTTGATCCAAGGG
>NZ_PIZH01000385.1 GCF_002835825.1 Methanoregula sp.
AGCATATGCTGAAGAAGGGGGAGCCGGAAGGGGAGTAGGGGCCGGCATAACCCGTTAATGGATTAATAAGAGAACATATCCAGTCACCCGTCATTTTCCTTCAGGAATTTCCGGACTGTTGCGAGATATTCCTGCTCCTGCTCCAGGTGATGTGAATGCGAAGCGTTCTCAAACACCCGGAGTTGTGATCCTGGCAGCTTCGTCTGGTAATACGCGGTCGTTTCCGGTGTTGCCTCATCATATCTCCCGCAGGTGAAGAGAACGGGGACCTGAATTTTATGGAGCCGTTCCGAACACTCGAAACCTTTCAGCGTGCCGGTGATGGTGAACTCACTCGGCCCCCACATGTACTGGTACACGGGAAGGGCGAACCGTTCCATTGAACGCATCAGGCATTCGGGCCAGGGATCCATCCGGCAGATATGGAGGTTGTAAAACTCCATCATCGCTTCCTGGTTCTCCGGGTCGGAAAACGTGCCGTTGGCTTCATGGTGGAGGATCGTCTCCCTTGTCTTTTCGTCGAGCTCGCTGACGTACTTCCGCTGGTCCGCTTTCCACCGTGAGGCTGACAGGCAGGGGCCGGAGAGGATGAGCGACCGGATGCCGTCGGGATTCTTTGTAAGCAGGTACCTGACGGCAAGCATGCTGCCCCAGGACTGCCCGAGTATGTGGACGGGGTCAAGACCCAGCGATTCCCGTACCGTGGCAAGTTCGTCGATGAAACGTTCCACGGTCAGGAGCGAGAGGTCTTCAGTCTTGTCCGAATTCCCGCAGCCCAGCTGATCATAGAAGATGACCGGCCGTTCATCCGCGAGTTTAGAGACGGGCAGCAGGTAATCGTGCGGAATACCCGGGCCGCCATGCAGCACCAGCAACGGGATGCCGGGCTTGTCTGCACCAAAAATTCTGTACCAAACATTCCCTCCGGAAACGGGAATGAGTCCTTCACGTGAAGTATCGGGCATGATCTGTCTTCCTCTCCCTGTCGCGCCTGCAATGATACGCGAAGCTGAATAGTGGTCGGATGTGGCGCATCATAAACCCCGAACTGCATCGGGCGAAAGTGACCACAAAGCACTTGGTCCGAAAAAAATCACCTGTCATCACAAACGTTCAGGTTTTTTTAATGAACCCGACTCTTACCGGATGCGGAGATGCGCATCCTTATACCATGGAACAGCTCGGCTGGACAGAAGAACACGAGGAAGCTATCAGTAAATTTTCGGGACCGTACATTCCGGGTCGCGTTGCGTGCCGGCAGAAGACAGTCTGGGAAGTTTTTACCGGAAGCGGGCCGGTCATAGCCGGGATCTCCGGGGCTTTGAAAAAACTCGGTCGTTTTCCGGCCGTGGGGGATTTTGTCGTCCTGCTCCACCAGCCGGAGGCCGGGTCCACCACGATCGTTTCCATCCTCCCGCAGAAGACGGTGTTCACGCGGGGAGCCTCCGGGCGCGAGGGAACGGACCAGGTCATTGCAGCAAACATCGACACGGTCTTTATCGTAACCGCAGCCGGCCCTGAGCTGAACGCCCGCCGGATCGAACGGTACCTCGCGATTGTCCACGCATCCGGGGCCCAGCCGGTGATCGTCATCAACAAATCCGATCTTGCAGATGATCCCGTCTCGCTGACCGAGACAATTATTACGGTCTCGTCCGGCATTCCGGTCATTCCCGTGAGTGCCATGAGCGGCGAAGGGATCGATTCGCTCGACCCGTATCTCGAACCCGGCAGAACAATCGTGCTTATCGGATCATCGGGTGTTGGCAAGTCCACGCTGATCAACCGGCTCATTGGCGAGGAGATGCAGAAGACATCCGGTATCCGCGAGGATGACGGGAAGGGCCGGCATACAACGACCGTGCGCCAGCTCTTCATCCTGAACAGCGGTGCGCTCATGATCGATAATCCCGGGATCCGTGAGGTGGGCATCGGGACCGCTTCGACCGGCATGGACGACACGTTCCCGGAC
>NZ_PIZH01000386.1 GCF_002835825.1 Methanoregula sp.
AAAGACGGGTCGCTCCTGATCAACTTCACCGGCACCGGCAGCGTGCAGGGCGATGCAGCGGCCGTTGCGCTCACCGATGCGCTGAACCGCAGGGACTCAGACGATGTGTATACCCGGACCACGTTCCAGCTGACTTCTCCGGCCCCGACAAGCGCGATGCCTGTCACATTCGGATCGCAGGCAGCCACAACGGCGCAGTCTCCCCTCTCCCTGCCCGCTGTCCTTCCCGGACTTGGTGCGGCTGCAGCTCTCTTCGCCGTCACGGCAAGGAAATAATCATTATTTCCTTCCCCTTGTCCGACCGATCCCCGCCCCGGCCGTCTGCATCCTGTTTTCCCCATTGGCGGCTGCTGACAGGGATGCACCCGGCAGCCAATGGTTTAATTACCCGCCCGGTTCTTCATTATTCAGACAGTCCGGGTTTCTGCCACACAGGAGGAAGACCTCATGATAGCGCTCCGGTTTTACCGGATTTATGATATTGGCAAGGAGATCGACCTCGACTGGCTCGAGAAAGCCCTTGCCCGCACGTACTTCACGGCACGGACGAGTTTTGTGCGGGTGAATCCCAAGTCGATCATGCTTGAGGTTCCCCCGCTCCTGATCCAGATGAATCCCATCCGTGTCGAGCGGGATGGCAGGCCGTTTGAGTTCTCCGTACAGGCACGGGTCTTCGACATGGGGGCCATCAGCTTCTGTTTTACGTTTGAGGACAAGATCGGAGACTTTGCACAGCTCGAGTAGATTGCCCTCCTCTTCGCCGGCCAGCAAGGCCTTGCCGGTTTCTATGTCCAGTGCCTCAATACCCTCGGGGAGATCATCCGGCCGCATATCCGGGATTTCGGCATCAACCCGGACTTCTTTGAGGACTACTCTGTATACATCACCGACCAAAGGGACGACAGCATCGACCCGGTCCCGCTCCTGATCGGGGAGCGGGTGAATGTCTCGGGACAGATGCGCGAGGAGATCTTAAAAAACACCCTCAGTTACACCGACAATGACCTTGTCATCCTGTCGTGGGATGCAGCCCTGATCTGCAATCCCGAGAACCCCACTGACCTCATCGACCTCATCGAGTTTGCGAATGTACAGGTGCTCGAACTCCGCTATTACGATCGGGAGCTTGCACGGGAGATGGAGAAGATGTACTACCAGATCGAGAATGCCGACCGGTCCTCTTCGTTCCGCAGGAGCCGCCAGTACCATGCTATCATGGCACGTCTCATGGAGTCATCTGCCGAGATCTCCGAGGTCATCGACAAAGTCGACAACCTCATCCGCATCACCGAGGACGTTTATTATGCCCGGGTCTATGCCACAGAGTTACGGGTGCTGCGGAGCAGCCAATGGAGCGAGAGCGTCAGCAAAAAGATTGCCGTTATCCAGGAGAATTATTCGATGCTCTCCGATGAAGTCCGAATCCAGCACTCGAATACCCTGGAATGGATCATCATCATCCTCATCGCCATGGAGTTTGTCTTTGCCCTCTGGCAGACGTTCCGCTAGGAGGCTAAGGGGCGGTGGCGTTTGAATGCGCGCAGTGCGGCGAATGCTGCACCCACCTTGGCTATGTCCATACCGTTATCGAAGAACGGGGATATTACAACTATCTTGTCCAAAACGTGCAGACTCTCGAACGGAGCCGGGTCACGGTTGTTCCGGCAATGCGGGATCTCTTCGATGACCGGGGAATCTTTGCAGTGTACCCGCACGCATGCCCCTTCTTCCGACAGGAGCCACGGACCCGGCGCGCGTGCTGCACGGTCCACCCGACCCGGCCGTTAATCTGCCGGGAGTACGAATGCTGGCGTCTCCTTATCCTGAACCACCGCGGCAGACGGGCCGGCAGGGTCCGGTACCGCCGGATGCTCATCACGGACGATACCCTCCTGGAACGGATCTGGAATGAATGCTGTGCTGACCGATCGCCCGGGGACGACCGGTTGTGGGAGGACGAGATTACCTG